>JBAZXH010000002.1:0-115788 GCA_041659945.1 Candidatus Pacearchaeota archaeon
TACTTTGATTTCAATATTTTTCTGCATTGATTGTAAGAATGCCTTTGTATTCTTAGCTTAAAAAATTCCTTTCTAATCTCTTCTTTTTTCATTAGATTTGCAGGAAATCATCAGAAAACTAATTTTCAGTGCTTGGTGACATATGTCACCTGGACATACATTGTGGAAGAATTGTGCTGCTAAATAAATATTTATAAAGCTTAAGTTACGTTGAAAAATATGAGAGAAAGAGTATCGTTTTTAGATTTGGAAGGTCATAAAGCTAAGTTAGGGCTTGTAGACAAGGTTGAAGTTTGTTATGTTGATAATCCTAAATCTAAACTTCAAAGAGGTTATTATCCTAGAGAAGTTGCTTACCAAGATAATATTAACACTGGTTCTGAAGAATCTCATTCACCATTAAGGTTAGAAGAAGCATATGCTCCTTGTTTGGTTGTGATTGATCAAAAATTCTTAGTAATGAAAGGTTATAGAGAGTTAGATAGGGAAGAATTAGAAATGGTAGAACTAGAACATGGTGCGAATGCTATTGTAACTGCTTCCCAAGAAGTAAGGACAGAGTTGAAAAACGAATCAAAAATTATTGGACTTCCTCAGGAAGGAATAGGTTCTATTGATTTTACACATTACCATCTTGGTCCGTGTACAAGTGTTACTTCAGGAGAAGAAAATCTTGAACGGGTAAGATCGGTTTGTTCAATTTCATTTTTTAAAGAAAGAGTAGAAGTACCTCAACAAGGGCAATTATTTTTGCCTTAAGTTATGTAGACTGTTTTGTTAATCAGAATAGTTTTAAATAGTTTTTTTATGTCTATATTTCATGGCTCTTATACTTGGAATTGAATCAACGGCACACACCTTTGGGATTGGACTTGTAAAAGATGGAAAAATATTGGTAAATGTGAAAGATGCTTATACAACTGAAAGCGGAGGAATTATTCCAACTGAATCAGCAAAGCATCATGAGAGAGTTTGTGATGAGTTGTTGAATAGGGCGATTTCTGAAGCTAAGATAAATATTAAAGATGTTGATGGAATTGCATTTTCCCAGGCGCCTGGCCTTGCTCCTTGTTTGCTTGTTGGAATGAGATTTGCTAAAAAATTATCCAGAGAAATAAACAAACCAATTATTCCAGTAAATCATTGTGTTGCCCACCTTGAAGTTGGTAGAATTACTGGGGCTAAAGATCCGGTGATGTTGTATGCTTCTGGAGCTAATACTCAGATAATTGCCTATGCTTCTGGAAAATATAGAGTATTTGGTGAGACTCTTGATATTGGCATTGGAAATTTTATTGATACATTTGCTCGCTATGCTGGATTAGGTTTTCCTGGCGGACCAAAAATTGCACAGCTTGCTGAAAAAAGTAACAATTATGTTGAACTGCCTTACTCAATAAAAGGAATGGATGTAGCTTTTTCTGGAATATTAACAAAGATGCGTCAATTATTAGAGAGAAAACAGGCATCGCTTGAAGATTTATCTTTTTCTTTGCAGGAAACTGCATTTGCAATGTTAATTGAAGCAAGTGAAAGAGCCTTAGCCCATACAGGGAAAAAAGAATTGTTACTTGGAGGGGGAGTTGCGTGCAATAAAAGACTTCAGGAGATGTGCAAGATAATGTGTAGTGAAAGAGGATGTAAATGTTTTATTCCTACTAATGATCTTTTAACAGACAATGCCGCTATGACAGCATTTACTGGAGAGATATTATTTAATAGTGATTCTTTTGTGGAAGTTAAAGATATAGATAAATTAGACATAAACCCACGTCAACGAACAGATGATGTTGAAATAAAATATCGATAGGGCCAAATTTTCTTATTACATGAAATTAATCCTTTTTTTTCTAACTTTAATAAATAATGACTTGCTACCCGTTTACCTTTTTTAAGATACTCTGCAAATTCTTGAGAAGTTACCTCTCTATTTATCTCTTTGAGCTTGTTTATATAAAACTCTTTATAGCTATTTCTTGAAATCTGATTTCTTTTAAAACTCATCATCATTTTTCTCCATTCATTTTCTTTTTTTGAATTATAAAATTTTATTCCTATTTTTGATAACTTACTGAAATCTTCCCATCCAGAAATATTTATTTCGTATTCTTTATCACTATTTTTTCTGAATGTGCAGCCTATTCCTATTTTATTTAATAATTTACTCCACTGCCATAAATATTGCTTATTCCTCATTCTAACTCTTATTGTTCTTTTTAATCCATAGTAATTAATCGAACCTTCACAATCTATTAGAGCACTAAATGCTGAGGCAATTAATTCTTCATTTTTTTCTATTAAATATTTTCCTATTTCTAAACTTTTTTTATTAGCATTTTTATCTAGAAAGTCTAATAATCTTTTTATTGGAAATCTTAAATCACCATATACCCAACATTCTAAATTTGCATTGCATTCAATTTTGTCTTTTTTATATGATATTTTAATGGAGTACTCTTCGTTTTTATATTTAAATATTAAAGTTTGAAATTTTTTATATGGAATACTTATAACTGCTTTTACTTTGTCTGGATTAAACGGACTTTTTTCTACATGAAAATTTAGGTTATTTTCGTTTGATTTAATTTCTATTTCATCTTTTTTTGAATTGTCATTTAGTCTTATTTTTAATAAAATTCTTTTTGCTGGAACAATGTTAATCTTATTTAGTATTTCTTCAATGTGGTTTAAGAATGGAATGTTTTTATTTTGAATTGTTAATGTAAACAATTCTGTGGACCAATATCCTTCTACTTTTAAAGACTCAATAAGGTAAGCAGTATCTGCATTTATATTAATTTCATTGTGAGCAATCATGGTAATATTAGTCTAATTGGTTATTTAAATCTTTTCTTTTCGGAGCTATGATTGCCTATCTTGGTGAGATTATGTTTGCGTCAGGGGTTAAGGTTAAACCAAATTCAAAAGAATTTGATGAGCTGGATATTAATGCAAAGCAAAGGACTGATCAGGTGAATGTTAGTTGGAAGTGAAAAAGTAAATTGAAATATGACATATTAGATAACAACATTCTTTAAAAAGAGTTAAAATATAAAAGAATATGGGTACTGGAAATAAATCTTTTCAAGTTGCAATTGAATATTCTGGAAATTTAGTTGATTATGGAGCTCTTTTAAAGGCCATGCCTGGCGTTGAAGATGAATGTAGAAAAAATATACCTGAATTTCATACAATGGGTTCTTCTGTGGTTTTTGCTGGAGATTATGATCCAAAAACTCATGCTGTTTATTGTTTAGCTACAAGAGAAGAGGCTGATGCATTTCAAAGGGCAGTTGTAGATAAAGGATTAGCAACAGTTGTTCATGTTGATGAATTTTAATTCTTGAAAGAATATAAATTCTTTTAAATAGAGACTACTTAAATTATTAATGAGCTTATTTGATAAACCTCTTGAGAGAAAGGTTTGTTTTGCTGCAATACCTACGCCCATAGCTAGTGATGTTGAAAATTTAGATGCGCCAATAGCTCTCAACCCTGCCTGTGATCTCCTTGAAAGATTGTCAAAATATGTTGATGGTGTTGTTGTTTGTGGATGCACTGGCCATGATTCTTCTTTTTCTGTTGAAGAGCAAGTAGGATTTATCCGATTTGTCCAAGAAAATTTTGGCAAGAAACTAGAGGTTATTGCTGGTGATGGAGCTAATTCAACAAAAGAAGCTATTGAACTTGCACAGAGAGTTGAGGCTGAGGCAGGGGTTTTTGTTCATTTGCAGATAAGTCCTTACAAAGTAAAACCCGAACAAGAGGGTATTATGAAACATTACGAAGCTGTTGCAAATTCCATTGAAGGAAGAGTTATACTATATGATGTTCCAACAAGAACTGGAGGTGTTGGTATCTCGCCAGGAACAGCAGTTAGACTTGCTAAACATCCACAAATAATAGGAATAAAAGAAGCAGCACCTGGAGATGAGGGCATTGAAAGAGCAACTGAAATAATTCAGTCAACATTAGGTGAAGATTTTTTTGTTTTGTCTGGAAATGATGAATATACTCTTGAATTATTAAGGCGGGGAGCTATGGGAGCAATCTCTGTTGGTGCAAATGTTGAATCTGATGTTGCATTTGTTAGTACACATTTTGGTGCTAATTATGAAAAAGCTTGCCAGGTTGATGAAAGATTAAAACCGCTTTATGATATTCTTTTTGTGGAAACAAATCCGCAACCACTTCATTATATGCTAAGACAACAGGGATTTAATGTTGGAGTTCCAAGACTACCATTAACTGAAGTAAGACCTGAAAATAGAATCCAGATTAGAGAAGTAATGATGAGATTAAACTTATTTTAGAATTTTGAGAAAGATTTATAAACCGCTTTTTCTCAGTATTCTTACCGATGAGGTAAGACTAAACTTTACGGAGGTCAAATGGACTTCTATACAATTGTTGAAAAAGCAAAAAAAACAGGAAAAATTGAAAAAGGAACTAATGAAGTTACAAAAGCTATAGAGAGAGGAACAGCTAAACTTGTAGTTGCTGCTGCTGATGTTTCACCAAAAGAAATTGTTCAGCATCTATCAATTTTGTGTCGAGAAAAAGGCATAAAATATGGCGAAGTTGACAGCAAGCAAAAGTTAGGAATCTCTGTTGGGCTATCAGTAGCTTGTTCATCTGTTGCTATTATCACTCCTGGTGATGCTGAAAAAGACATTCATGCGCTTAAGTAAACATAACTAAATAAAATAATTAAATTAATTTTAACTTAAGGAAAATAAAAATGACAACAGCAACTTTAGAAGTGGAAGCAGAAACAAGAAGGGCAGATATACCTAAACACTCTGTGTGTGAATATCACCCTGGAACTTGTAGAGGTTGTGATAAATTACCAGTGTGTGGAGTATACCATATATATGATCCAGAAATGGTAGTGAGTATAGGAAAGATATTTGGTGAGCTTGTACTTTAATAATTAAATAATAAAAAATGGCAGAACAAAAATCACAGAACGAACAGCAAAAAGCAAAAAAAATGAGTTTGGGTAGTGGTGAAGCTGTTCCGGCAGTTGTTGAAGAGATTGTTGGTAGAACGGGTTTTAGAGGAGAAATTACACAGGTTAAAGCTAAAATTCTAGAAGGAAGAAGTAAGGGGAGATCAATTAGAAGAAATGTTAAAGGTCCAATAAGATTAAAAGATGTTTTAATGTTAAGAGAAACTGAAATTGAAGCAAGAAAAATAAGAAGCAAGGTTACAAGGGGGGCTTATACTTAAAATGGAATCAAATAGAAATCCTGCACCTGCAATGAAAAAATGCAAAGGAAAAGCTAAAGCTGGACCTTCTATTACAGATTTAGCAGGAGAAAGATTATTTGCTGGAGATCTTTATGTTGATTCAGCTAATCCTCTTTGTAATGGATCTATGGAGGGTTTTGTAGATGCAGTATATACAGCTGGTTTTTTAAGTTCACCCTATCAAATAAATACAGCTGGAAAGTACTTAGTTCCGTTTACTAAAGGAAAAGTACAAGCAAAAGAAACATCTGGGAGATTTTTAGAAGAATATGCTCCTGCAATAATTTCTGGAAATTTAAAATTAGATACAAATGGATTAAAAGATCAAAGAGAGTATATTAATCCTATTGCAAATGGACTTGCTAGAAAGGGTTATACTCCAGTAGTTTGTGCTTTAGCAGATGGAACTCATGAAATAGCTTTTTATCGAAGTGCACCATTTGGAGGTGAAGACTAATGCCAGCATGTTCATTTTGTAAAAAGCACTATGAAAATCCAAGAGGATTAACTTTTGTTTTAACAAACGGAGAGTTACTTTATTTTTGTTCTTCAAAATGTAGAAAGAATCATAAACTTGGTAGAAGAGGAGATAGATTATCTTGGATTGCTAAGAAAGATAAAAAACATGTTCAGGAAAAAGCTGAAGATAAAGAATAGTTCTAGTTATATTCTATTATACAATTATTTTTAAATTAAACTATACAGAGAAAATTAATGACTTTGGTTTTAGCTGGTAAATGTGAAGGTAGAAAGATAGTTTGTGTTGCTGATTCTGTTAAGTATAAAGGACTTGTTCTTTTTGATTCCTTTCCAGAACATAAAGTTCGGTCTATTGGAGATGGAATATGTTTAGGAATGGCTGGAGGATTTGTTGATATAGAGGAAACATATCGTTATTTTGCAAAAGGGGTAAGTGTTGGTGTAAGAAGAGTCTATAAAAAATTAGTTGAAGAAAGAAGAAGTAATTTGTGTTTTGCAGGTACTAAGCCATCTATTGGAGGTAATCAATATTTATTTGGAGTTGTTTCTCAGGATAGTTCTGAAGTCCTTGTTTCAGATGAATCACATCTAGACTCAGTTGAAGTTGGGTTAATTGGTTATGATAAAATACCTGATGAAGTTTTAAATTTATTAAGAGCCTATGACCCTAATGCAACCTTAGGATCTGCTCGTAGGAGTCTTGTTGAAATACTTGATACTGCAAAGAAATTAGATAAAAGCGGGCTGCCTTTAAGAGGATTACAAGTGTGTGTTCTTTCTCATGAAAAAGGATTTGAAGAATTAGAATTTATCGGTCCTTAATTTTTAAACAGTTTGTTCTGATCTTCTTGATAAAATTTCTCTATAATGGTCATTTAATGAGCCAAAGACTGTTTCAATACCTGACTCATCAAGTCCTGAATCTCTAATTGGACCTTTTCTTGAATTTAATGTATCAAAAAAGTCTTCTTGATTGGGTTGAGAAATAATAACTCCTGGAAACCATGTTCTTTCTATATAAAATCTTGTAAATCTGAGATTAAGAAACAAAACACCTAAATAAACATCAGCTACTATTCTTAATTCATTATCCGGTCCTGAATTCCAGTTTGTTTTTCTTGTACTTACCCTATATTCAACTCCTTTATATCTTGTATAATAGTGAGTATTATGGGGCCGACTTTCTCTTTTCATTATTCAATTATTTCTTTTTCGTTTATAAATTTTTATATCTTCTTGTCTCTGATGATTTTCACTTTACCGTCGATAAACCTGACTTTTTGTGCAGAAAGGTTTATAAAGCAAGTTTCCGTTTTCAGGAGTAGTTAGAGGGTGATAGCTGATTAAAAATCAATTAAAATGCCCGCTTTCTACATAAAAAAATTATAAAATAACAAAATAAGGATATAATCATGGCTGAAGACTATAATGCATCCACAATTAAGGTTCTAGAGGGCCTGGAAGCTGTTAGAAAGCGTCCTGCAATGTACATAGGTTCTACTGGTAAGGATGGTTTACACCATTTAGTTTACGAAATAATGGATAATTCTGTAGATGAATGTCTAGCAGGGGTTTGCACAGTCATTAAAATAAGCCTAAACAAGGATGGTTCGGTAACTGTGGAAGATAATGGAAGAGGTATACCGGTAGATATGCACCCAGTTTACAAGAAGTCTGCCATGGAAGTTATAGTAACAAAATTACACGCTGGTGGAAAGTTCGATAAAAAAGCCTATGCTGTATCTGGGGGACTGCATGGTGTTGGAATATCTGTTGTAGCCGCTCTTTCAAAAGAGATGCGTGTTGAAGTTAAAAAAGATGGAAAGATTTACATGCAAGAATATAAGATTGGAAAACCTATAGCTGATGTTAGGGTAATTGGAAGTTGTGAAAAAGGACTTAGTGGAACAAAAGTAACTTTTCAACCAGATGATACAATATTTTCTACAACAAAATTTGATTTTAATACACTTGCAACAAGATTTAGGGAAGTTTGTTTTTTAAATGCTGGATTAAAGATATTGTTTAGTGATGAAATTTCTGGTAAAAAAGAAGATTTTCACTATGCTGGAGGTTTAGTTGAATTTGTTAAATGGTTAGATAAATCTCGTTCGAGTTTGCATAAACCAGTCTATTTTAAGAGGCAGGCTGAAAATGATTTAATTGTGGAAGTTGGTTTTGAGTATAGTGATGCTTACAATGAAAACATTTTTGGTTTTGTTAATACAATTAATACGGTTGAGGGTGGAACTCATGTTGCAGGTTTTAAAACTGCTTTAACAAGGGTAATAAATGATTATGCTACAAAAAAAGGAACTTTAAAAAATGGAGATAAACTTGAGGGAGATGATGTTAGAGAGGGTTTGACTGCGGTAATCTCCATAAGAATAAGAGACCCGCAATTTGAAGGTCAGACAAAAACAAAATTAGGAAATTCTGAAGTTAAGGGTATTGTTGATTCTATTGTTACAACGGTTTTAACTGAGTTTTTTGAAGAAAACCCGGAAATTGCAAATAAAATTATGGCCAAGGCTGTTGCAGCTTCAAAGGCTAGAGATGCTGCTAAAAAAGCTAGAGACTTAGTTAGAAGAAAGAGTATTGGTAGTTTTTCTGGATTGCCTGGAAAATTAGCTGATTGTTCAACTAAAAAATTTGAAAAAACTGAGTTGTATATTGTTGAGGGAGATTCAGCTGCGGGTTGTTTTTCTGGAGAAACAAAAGTAGCTCTAACTGATGGTAGAAATTTATCATTTAAAGAGTTAGTTAAGGAGTATAATCAAGGAAAAAGTAATTTTTGTTATACAATAAAAGAGAATGGTTGTATTGGTATTGAAAAAATAGAAAATCCTCATATTACAAAAGTGAATGCTGAAGTTATCAAAATAACTTTAGATAATAATGAAGAAATTGTTTGTACGCCTAATCATAAATTTATGTTAAGAGATGGAGTCTATAAAGAAGCAAAAGACCTAACAAAAGAAGATTCTTTAATGCCTTTATATAGAAAACTATCAAAAATTGGTGGAAGAATTACAATTGATGGTTATGAAATGGTTTTTGATTTAGTTGATAGATGGATTTTTACTCATTTATTATCTGATGAATATAACATTAAAAATGATATTTATAATAAAGAACAAGGAGATGCAAGACATCATATTAATTTTAATAAATTAAACAATAATCCTACAAATATTATCAGGATGCCAAAAGAAGAACATCTTTTTTTACATACACAACATCTAGAAAAAGGTTTACATAGAGAAGATATTAAGGAAAAAGCAAGGCAGGCTCATAAAACTGATGAATATAGAGACAAGGTTAGAGAATGGAGACAAAACCCTGAAGTAAAACAAATGTTCTCAAATATTTCTAAAGAATTAATGCAAAATCCGAGTTATAAAGAAAATTTAGCACATAGCTTTATTAATTTTTATAATTCTAACGAAGACTATCGGGTAAAAAATAATAAACTTCTTAATGAAGAACAAAAAAAATACTGGAGTAATCCTGAAAACAGAGAAAAAGCTGCTGAAAAAGTAAAGAATTTTTTTGAAGAAAATCCAGATGCCAGAGATTTTTTGTCTAATTTAGCAAAGGAACAATGGAAAGATGAAGCGTTAATAATTTGGAGAAGACAGAAAACAAAAGAACAATGGACCACAGAGTTTAGAGAAAAAAGAAAAGAGACTTATAATAAAACCTATTATCATAAAACAATTAAACTAATGAGACAGGTCTATGAAAAATCTGGAGATTTAGTCAGTTTTGATAATGAAAGAATAAAAAATAATGATAAAAGTGTTTTAAGTAAAGATACTTTTTGTTTTAGGTTTTTTAATAATGATTCTGAGCAGATGATTGAAGCTGTAAAGAATTATAATCACAAGATTAAAAGTATTGAACATTTAAACGATAAAATTGATGTTTATGACTTAGAGGTTCCAGGAACACATAATTTTGCACTGGCTTCTGGAGTGTTTGTGCATAATAGTTCAAAGATGGCTAGAGATAAGGAATTCCAAGCCATATTGCCTTTGAAAGGTAAGATAATGAATGTTGAAAAGTCAAATCCGGTTAAGGTTTTAAGTTCTGAAGAAATTATTAATCTAATTACTGCAATTGGCACAGGAATTAAGGAAAATTTTGATAAGGAAAAATTAAGATATGCTAAAATTATAATTATGACAGATGCAGATGTAGATGGCCAGCACATTAGAACTTTGCTTTTAACTTTCTTTTTTAGGTATATGTTAGATTTAATTGAAAATGGAAATGTTTTTGTTGCAATGTCTCCGCTCTATAGAATTAGAAAGGGAAAAGATCTTTATGTTTATTCAGATGAAGAATTGGAAAAAGCTATGAAACAGTTTGGAGGAAAGGCAGATGTTCAAAGATTTAAAGGACTTGGAGAAATGAATCCTACTCAACTTTGGGATACAACAATGGACCCTCAAAAAAGAATTTTGAAAAAGATTACAATTGAAGATGCTGTTAAAGCAAATGAGATATTTGAAATGCTGATGGGAGATGTTGTAGGTCCTAGAAGAAAATTCATTGAATTAAATGCAAACATTGCGGAGATTGATATATGATAAAAAGACATCCTTTAGATACTGATGAAAGAACAATTCTTTTAAGTGGAGCTTTAAGCAGTGGTTTCCTAGAACAATTCTTAAAAGGTACTTTAGACTTAAGAAAAGTTTTTGAAGAACTTAGTCAAAAAGCTAAAAAATTAGATGAAACGGCGAGTGTTAAATTTAAAGAAGGTGATTTAGTGGATTATGGTGAAAGAATGCAATATGGTATTGTTGATAAGTTAGCTCAGTTAGAAGTAAATTTGAGATTATATGAATCTGGTAATCCTGCTATTGTAGGTGCTATAATTCCATTAATGGGATTTCTTACTGCTGAGATAACTGGATTAGAAAGAACAGTCTATGCAAAAGAAGAAGAGGCAAGGGCAATTTAAAATGACAAAAATAATAAAATTAGATGGAGCAAACATGGATATTGATTTAACATCTGTAAATAATGCATCTTGGAAGCAGATGAAATGCCCTTGGAATGAAGCTGAAGATGTTAACAGCCATAAATGTGCAGTAAAAAATGTATCAATTTGTGATTACTTTTGTGGTATTGAATATTTAGATAATGTTTTATGTTGTTATCCTAATAAAAACAAGTTAAAGGATAATAAAATACTTAAACAAAAATGAAAAATAATATTTACGCTTTAGGAGGTAAAGCTTAAAACTGCGAGAATTTTTGTAAAAATTCTCTGGTCCTCGATTTAGGAGGTAAATCTCAGATGACACCAAAAAAAACAGATGAAGAAGAAATAAATGAAGAAGATGAAACTGAAGAACTAGAAGAAGAACCTCTTGAAAAAGATGGAGATGAAGAAAATGGGGTTGAACTTCTTACTAAGACAGAGATAAATCTTCGAGATATTGGAGAAGACAGAGTTGTTAATTCTGAAATATCATCTGAAATGCAAAGAGCTTATATTGACTATGCTATGAGTGTTATTGTTTCTCGTGCTTTGCCTGCTATTGAAGATGGTCTTAAACCAGTTCATAGAAGAATTCTTTTTGCAATGAAGTCTATGGGACTTGAGAAGGGTCCAACTAAAAAGTGTGCAAGAATTGTTGGAGACACAATGGGTAAATTTCATCCACATGGAGATATGGCTATTTATGATTCTTTGGTAAGAATGGCTCAGGATTTTTCTCTGAGATATCCGCTTATTCATGGTCAGGGAAATTTCGGTTCACTTGATGGGGATAATGCTGCAGCTTCAAGATATACTGAAGCAAAGCTAAGTAAAATTTCTGGAGAGTTGTTGCAGGACATTGATAAGGAAACAGTACAGTTTATTCCAAATTTTGATAACTCGCTTCAGGAACCAGTTATTCTTCCTGGAAAACTACCAAATTTACTAATTAATGGTTCAAGTGGTATTGCTGTTGGTATGACTACAAATATGCCTCCACATAATATAACTGAGGTTTGTGATGCAATAATTGCTTGCATTGACAAACCTGCTATTGAGATTAGTGAATTATTGGAAATTATTAAGGGACCTGATTTTCCAACTGGAGGAACAATTGTAAGTGAAGACATAAACAAAATGTATTCAACTGGACGAGGAGGGTTTATCGTTAGAGGAAAAGTAAGAACAGAGTCAGCAAAAAATAAAGAATTGGTTATCATTGAGGAAATACCTTATCAAGTTAATAAATCTGAATTAATAAAACAAATTGCAGAATTAGCTAGGGATAAGAAACTAACAGATGTTACAGATATTAGAGATGAATCAGCTAAGGGTGATGTTAGAATTGTTATTGAGCTAAGAAAAGATGTTGATTCGAAGTTTACAATAAATCGTTTATACAAATCAACAAATTTACAAACAAAGTTTAATGCTATCTTTGTTGCTCTGGTTAATGGAGTTCCAAAGACTCTTAATTTAAGACAGATAATTCAGTGTTATATTGATTATAGAAGAAAGATAATCAGAAAAAGAACAGACTTTGATCTAAAAAAATCTGAAGATAGAGAACATATTGTTAAGGGTTTGTTGATTGCTCTGAAAAATATTGAAGAAATAATTGAGATAATTAAAAGAAGTAAGGAAGAAGCTTGTGAAAATTTAATGAAAAAGTTTGGCTTTAGTAAGAAACAGGCTGATGCTATTTTGGAAACAAAATTGAGACAATTAACCTCTTTGGAACATGATAAGTTAAAGAAAGAAGAACAGGAACTTTTGGAGTTAATTGATAAGCTAAAAAGGATACTGGGAGATGAGAAAGAAATATTTAAAATAATTAAAAAAGAGTTAACTGAGATTAAAAATGATTATGGTGATGAAAGAAGAACTAAAGTAATAAAGAAAGTTAAAGAGATTGGAGAGGCTGACCTTGTTTTGAAAAAAGATGTTGTTATTACAGTTACTGATAAGGGTTACATTAAAAGAATGCCTTTTAAGTCATATCACGAACAAAAACGTGGTGGAAAGGGAATTATTGGTACTGAGTTAGCTAGTGATGATTTTGTTAAACAACTTATAACCTGTTCAACACATGATTATTTGCTGTTGTTTACTAAGAGAGGAAGAATGTTCTGGCTAAAGGCCTATAGAGTACCAGAAACTCAGAGATATGGTAAGGGCCAGGCTATTATTAATCTGCTTAATATCAAGGATGATTCAATATCTAGCATTATGCCCATAAAGGACTTTTCAGGTTATTTGTTTATGGTAACTAAAATGGGCCAGGTAAAGAAGATAAGGTTGGATATGTTTTCAAAACCAAGAAATGTTGGAGTAAGAATAATTAATCTGCCAGCAGATAATTCTGATACTGTTGTTGATGTTAAAAGAATTTCAGACAAGCAGGAAGTTATGCTGATGACTAAGGAAGGACAGGCTATTAGGTTTAATTCAGATGAAGTTAGACCAATGGGCAGAGCAAGTTATGGTGTTGCGGGAATTAAGTTAGATAAGGGAGATGATGTTGTAAGTATGGAGATCGTTCCACTTGAAAGAAGTAAGGAATCAATATTAACAATAACTGAGAAAGGTTATGGAAAAAGAAGCGAAATTAATGACTATAGACTAACTGGAAGGGCTGGAAAGGGAGTAATTAATCTTAAGGTTACAGATAAAACTGGAAGTGTTGTCCGTACAATAGCTGTTGAGGACAAGGATACTATTGTTGTAACAACAAAGAAAGGAATTGCAATTAGAACACCTTTAAAACAAATTAGAGTTATGGGAAGGGCAACTCAGGGAGTAAGAATAATTAATCTATCTTCAGGCGATAGTGTTGGTGATGTAACAAAGCTTGCTGAAGAAGAAACTGAAGATGGAACAATTCAAGAAAGATTGCTGGATATTGAAGAATAAAAATCTAAGCACCTAATTTTCTTAAGAAATAATCTCTAATCTCTGGTTCATCTTGGTGTTTATTTGTTAGCATAACTTCTCCAGGAGGCACTTCTCTTTCTTTTAATCTCTTTCTAAAATGTGGATATAATTCTTCTTCTACACACCTAAAAACTATCGGCATATGTGGATTTAATACGTGAGATGTAACAACAAGATCAGCTAAATAACCTGCTTGATCTTCAGGAGATGTTCTTCTGTCTTGAGGAATCGTAGAGTGATCAAATACTGCGGCATCTGGATGAATTTTGCCAAGACATTCATGAGCAGAGTTTGTACTAGTTACATAAACCACTTCAAATCTTTCACTTAATCCCTTGATGAGATGAGCTATATCTTCTGGCCTGCCATCTGCAATTAAAATTCTTTTCATAGAAAAATCAGAATTAGTTTGTTTTTAAATATTTATATAATTAAAATAATATTAAGCTAATAAATAGTCCTTTACTCCTACTAACTCTTGTGTTTCAGAGGCTATTTCTAATTTCATTGATTTACACCATAATCTCATTGTTCTTTTTACTTCTTCTAATGTTGGTGCCCCTCTTTTTAACCTTTGATACCTATCCCTAACAGTCTGATATTCAGGGTCGTTGATTATACCACCAATTTCACATCTTCCAGGATATCTAACTTCTCCTTCAAACCAATTAGCATGAGTATGGCCCTCTTCAGTTACTGCTCTAACTCTTCCTTCAAGAAATAAACCTTCTCCTTCATCTCCATAAGGTATTTTAAATGTTTTAACAATACCCCTAGGATTTTCCACATGATCAATTCTCATAGTATTAATTAATATTTTCAGGTTATAAAGATTTTTATTCTAGAATAGATACTTAATGATAAACTCGTTGTTCAATTAACTTTTGTTCTCTTGGTTCTACCGAGATATTATTTTTATCATTATCAAGACCAATGAGTATATTTCTTTTAATTAAATCCAAAAACCTAACTAACATTATTGCTTTTTTTCTTTTTATTGTTTGCTTAACTATTAGATCAATTTTATTTATTGTATCTGCTGTTTTTTGTTGATTTTCAAAATCTCTTGCATTTTTTGCTTTGATTAATAGTTTGTCTAGGCCTTTTATGTTCTTTGGATTAAATTTTGGAAAATATCTTTTTTTATCTAAATAGTCTGCAAGGTATTCTTGTTCAGTTTGATTAGGTGTTGGAGCAAATACAGCTTTTTTACCTAGTTCAACAACATCCATTACAGTAGTGTAACCGCTTCTAGAGACTACAACTTTTGCACGATTCATTAAATCATTTCTTAGTTCGCCTGAAACACAGGAATAGATTTCTATGTTATTTTCCTTGTCTATTTTATGGTAACAGTTTTTTGTGTCTCCTAAACTAAAAACTTTTTTTCCAGGAAGTTTTTTGCTTTCTTCTATAAGACTACTAACAAAATCTTGTTTTGTTTCGTGAAGATAGCCGCTGACAATAAAGTAATAATCAATGTCCTGCTTTACAGTTTTTTTGGTGTAGGATGAAAGAAGACCAATAAATTGATGATCTAGCTTTTTTAATATCCAACTATGTGATAGGCCACCTGCAAGATTAACATTTTTATCCTTAAAATCTGGAATTAATAAAACATCGAAGTTTCTAAAACATTCATAGTTAAAACGATCTACAACTTTTTGAAATATTGAGAAGGTACTTGGAATTCCTAATTTCACTTGATGATTTATGAGAAATGAAGGAACTTTGGTTGAGTAGCATCCAAATTTTCCATCTGCGATTATAAAGTCAATTTTATTTTCCTCAACAAATCTTTCAACAAATTTATGTTCACTTAATATTCTTTTTTGAGCGTGTGCAATGTCTTTTAGTAGATAAATGTAAAATCTGATTCCATGACCCCTTTCTAATGCTGGATAATCTTTGTATTCATAAAATTTTACATTTTCATAGCCCTTGAGCTCTTCTTTCAGGTATATCATGGCTTGACCAGTGGATACTATGAAAATATTGTTATCACTAAGATAATGCTTTATTATTGGTAAGGTCCTTGTAGCATGTCCAAGGCCTAGGGAACAAACACAAAATAAGATATTTTTCATTTTAGAAGACCCTTTTTTAGCTAGGAATAGGTGGTTTTAAGGGTTTTTAAAGCTTGTTTAAGTCGGCTCTTTTTGGCTAAAAAGCCGGTTTTTTGAGAGTATTTAAATCTTACTTTTTAGCTTCAATCTTGCTAAAACCTGTGTATTTTTGAAGAACTTTTGGAATTAAAATACTGCCGTCTTTTTGTTGATTATTTTCCATTAGAGCTATCATTAATCTTGGAAGAGCTACACCCGAACCGTTTAAAGTGTGGACAAATTTTATTGTTCCGTCTTTTGCTTGATATCTTGTATTCATTCTTCTTGCTTGAAAGTCAGTGCAATTAGAACATGATGATGTTTCTAACCACCGGTCCATTGCAGGACTCCAAACTTCAATATCATATGTTTTTGCAGATGAAAATCCGGCATCTTCTGTTGATAGTAATATTCTCCTAAATGGAATTTCCAGTTGTTTTAATATTTTTTCAGCATTTTCGGTCATTTCTTCTAGAAAGTCTTTAGAGTCTTCTTGCTTGCAAAGATAAACCATCTCAACCTTTTCAAATTCTCTTAACCTGAAAAGACCTTCCTCACCAGTTTTTCTTCCTGCTTCAGTTCTGTAGCATTGTGTAAATGAACAGAATTTTTTTGGTAAATCCTTTTCAACGAGGACTTCATCAGCATAGACATTTGTCACAACAACCTCTGCTGTTGGAACTAAAATTAACTCATCATTTGTTTTAAATAATTGATCATCAAATTTTGGAAGATTTCCGGTACCAAAGGCTGCTTTTCTGTTTACCAATTGTGGTGGATTAATTTCAGTAAATCCGTTTTGAACATGAAAGTCAAGCATAAACTGAACTAGAGCTCTTTGCAGCTTGGCTATTTTATCAGTTAAAATATAAAATCCTGCTCCAGCAACCTTTGTCGCTCTTTTTATGTCAATCATTCCAAGCGATTCTCCTAGTTCTAAATGAGATTTTGCATCTTTAATCTTAATTATTTTTCCAACTTCGTGAATTAGCTTATTAGCTGAAGCATCGCCTCTGGGAACTTCGGGCATTTGAATATTTGGAATTACTGCAACAAGATAATCAATTTTTTGTCTTAGCTCAGATTCTATTTTTTCGTTTTCATTAAGTTTTAGAGGAATTTGCTTTGCTTTTTTTAATAGGTCATCAACTGGTTTTTTTGCTTTTTTTGCTTGGTTAATGCTTTCAGAGACTTTGTTCCTTTCAGCTCTTAAATCATCATCATCTTTTTTATACTCTCTCCATTTTTTGTCTAGTTTTACTATTTCATCAACACTTAAGTCATAGCCTCTTTCTTTTATGTGCTTTTTTATTGCTTCAGGATTTTCTCTTATTAGCTTTATATCTATCATATAGACCTATAGCTTGGAGAATATTTAAATTTATTGTAGGATGCTAAGGCAAAGTTTTAAAAGATTAATGTTGTAATCTTATTATCACCTCGCTTTGGCTGAGGTGATTTGGCAGCCGACTCGCGGCGTTGGCTGCCTCCTATTTTTATTTGCCTAACGTTTTGAAAAAACAATTAATACAAAACTTTAAAAACCATAATTTACCTTAAGTATAATACTTAGTGAGAGTATATTATCTTGAAAGAGGTAATATAGGAAAACCCTGGGTAATGTGAAATGGCAATAGTAAGAATAAAATTAAGTAGTATTGATATAAAGCAATTAAATGAAATATCTAGTGTAATCAAAGATATAGCATCTAAGGCAGGAGTTTTAGCTAAAGGGCCAATACCATTACCAACAAAAAGACTTAAGGTGACAACAAGAAAATCTCCGTGTGGAAGTGGAAGTGCTACCTTTGATAGATTTGAAATGAGAATTCATAAAAGAGTTATTGATCTTCCTTCTAATGATAAAGTTCTACATTCAATCATGAGACTTAACATTCCAAGAAGTGTTAATATTAAGATTGAGATGAAGAGTTAACTTTTCATTTGATTTGCCAATCTGGAAAGTGTAATCTTAGTTTTCTCAGATGTTCTTTATTAATCCTTTTATCATATTGTGAACTTCCTTTGTTGAATACTGCAGTTTTTTCTTTTGGATCTAATCTACAAAATCCAGCACCACATAAATAATAACCAGATCTTACAGGTAAATTTTTAGCTTGATAAACCTGATCATTTATACATCTAACCCCTAGCTCAATAGCAAATTTCATTAAAGTTTCTTCATGACTTGCAGGACGACCAGAAAAAAGGTCACTAAATCTCAAATAAGGTCTTTCTTCAGGATCATAAAATTGAACAACTTTGTATCTTCCAGGTTTCTTAGGCCAGATAATCGATGGAACACTTCTAGATGATTTCATAGATTTAATTAACTAATCAGTTTTTTAAGGATTATTGCAGTTAGAAAATTATTATTCATATCTCAAAGCATCAACAGGATTAAGTCTTGAGGCTCTGTATGCAGGTATTGCTCCTGCAACCATACCAATTAATACAGCAAACAATATTGCTCCAAATATTAATTGTATACTTACTACAGAAGATCCTCCCAGCATACTAAACAATCCTCCGCCTCCAGGACCTCCTCGCATAGATGAGCTTGTTGAGCTTATTCCAGCAACGCTATTTATAGCTGTTGAGGAAAGAGTTCCAAGTATTACTCCTCCAATGCCTCCTGCTAAACCAATTAATCCAGAATTTAATAAGAATATAGAAAGAATATCCTTATTTTGTGTTCCTATTGCTTTCATTATTCCGATCTCTTTTGTTTTTTCTAAAACAGAGGTAAACATTGTATTTGCTATTCCTATTGCTCCAACAACTAATGAAATTGCAGCAATAGCCCCTAGGAAGAGTGTCAGTGTGCTCATTGTTGCTTGCATTGTTGCTTGCATTGTTGCTGGATTATTAACTGTGAAGTCTTTTTCCTTTTCATCCAATATACCCCTTGATAACATAAGTCTTTTGGTTATTGCAGTTACTGTTTCATTTGCTAAGCTAACATCTTCTATTTTTATAGAGATGGAATCAAATTCTTCATTCCCAACATCCTCCAAGATAGTTCTTGCAACAGTTATTGGCATATATATTGTTCTTCCCTCTTGGATTATTCCAACTACATTAAATGATTTTCCTTCAATTACAATCTTGGTGTTTACAGGTATTTCTTTTCCAAAGACAGAATCTGCAAGATTTTCTCCAATAACTATCGAATACATGTCGCCGGGTTGAAGCAGTCTTCCTGAGCTAATTTCATCAGTAGTAATTTCTTTCCAAGCATTAACATCCACTCCGTCAATATTTGTGTTTTTTGCGGTTTTACCAGAATATGTAACATCTGCCCTTCCAGATACCTGACCCATAGCATATTTTACATTAGATATACTTTTGATGATGATAAGATCTTTTTCAGTTAAGTTTTTGGATTCTATAGAACTTGAGGAAGAGCTAAATTCACCAGGAGGACCACCACCAAATCCCATTCCTGAAGCTCTTTGCATTCCAGGGCTTACTGTAAGAATGTCAGCTCCAAGGCTTCCAAGCCTTTCTTCTAATTGCTGTTGTGCTCCAAGGCTCATTGAAACAATGGCTACTACAGAAGCTATACCTACAATAATTCCAATGATAGTAAGCCAACTTCTTAATTTACTATGTATAAAAATATTAAGGGCAAGCTCAAAAGATTTTTTTAATCTCATTTTTACCCGAGATTATTTCTTTTTCTCCTTCTCTTTCGCGTTTTTCATCCACTCAGGTTGATCTTCATGACTAGTTTTATCTTTATTTTTTAATCCATTTCTTTTTGAAAAAAGTTTAGATACTAAATTTTTTATTTGTCTAGAAAATTTTCTATATACTAAATATAGTATAATTATTATAATTAAAATAACAACCCATATGTACCAGTTAGAAAAAGAAAAAAAGCTTGTTGAAGAAGATTTGTTAAAGTTTCTCATTCCCATCATAGAAGAATTTGTTGCGGAGTTTAAAGGAAGCTCCATATTAACAATCCTTCTTTTACCCATGTTATCAGTATAATAAATGTCAAATCTTAGCTTGTTTGAAGCCGTTTGAGTTGTTGGAATTTGGTCTGGACTTGGCATTTCATCACTACTTTTGTTTATGTTTCTTTGAATATTTCCCATTTTGCGTGATACAGAAAAACCAACTATTGTATAATCCCCAGAAGCAAGATTTCCAACCATCTGACCATCTGTTCCACTGATAGTATAATAATCTTGTTCAGGTATTCTGACAACTACTGAATTAGCTGCGTACTTGCCAATGTTTGCTATAGCAATTGAAACATCACTTCCACTTGACTCTTGAATTACAGCATCGAACTCTGTTCTTGAATCCTGTATTGTAATATTGAATTTATTAGTGATCACAGTTGAAGAATTAAAATCTCTACTTGACCCTAAGTGAGAAAGAAGCTCTAGATTATAGTCTCCTTTAAAAGCATCATCTGCAATTCTTACAGTATATGGGACCATCCAAGTTGTTTTATACCCGGGGGCATATGGGCTGCTACCTATTGTTTGAATAGCATCATAACCAGGATCTAATGAAAAGGGATATGTAGGATTAAGTTTAACTGCAAAACTTCCACAGCTTGTTAACCCGCTTATTTCAAAAACGACTTTTACATATTCTGCAGGACTTGCAGGATATGGCTCTTGATTAACAATTTTAATTTCAGGATTACAAGAAATTGACTGGGCAAAAACTAGATGACTAGCTAAAAAAAAGCCTACAAATGCTAAGATGACTATTGAAATAAATAAGTTATTTTTCATTGTTTCTCCTCTTATATATACTATTAAATACTTCTTTTTCAATCTTTCCGTCCTTTATATGCACAATTCTTTTTGCATAGCTCACGAGTCCAATGTCATGAGTTATAAGAATAATGGTTTTTCCTTCAGAATTCATCTTTCCAAGAAAGTCCATAACAAACTTTCCAGTGCTAGAATCAAGATTTCCGGTTGGTTCATCGGCTAAAATTACTTCAGGATCATTTGCTAAAGCCCGTGCAATAGCTACTCTCTGTTGCTGACCCCCCGAGAGTTGATTTGGTTTATGATTTAATCTATCTCCAAGACCAAGCATATGTAACAAATGTGTGGCTCTTTTTTCAGCTTCCTTTTTTGGGGTGTCTATTGCTTCCATTGGAAGCATAACATTTTGTAGTGCACTTAGATTTTTTAAGAGATTAAACTGTTGAAATATAAATCCGATTGTTTTACCGCGCAGAATCGCTAATTTTGATTCACTCATTGAAGAAATAGCTTTTCCGTCTAAATAAACTTCACCCCAAGAAGGTTTGTCCAAAGCCCCTACAATATTAAGCATTGTACTTTTTCCACTTCCTGAGGGACCAGTAATTGCGATAAATTCTCCCTTTCTTATATTAAGACTAATTTCTTTTAAAACAATCAGGGGTTCTGATTGACCCATATCATACTTTTTCCAAACATCTTGTATATTTATTAAAGATTGTTGATTCATTTTTGAGGCATTCCTCCTCGGCTCATGTTTAAAATACTGCTACAAACTGGGCTATTTCTATTAATGTTGCTACAATAATAAACGCAGTTTTCTTTATTTTGTTGGCAATAAGAAGTTATTGTGGCAGTATCAGGATTACTATCAAAAAAAGAAGTTATTTCATTTTTTGTATTATCATCTATTTGAAAATTTCCTTGAAAATTGCCTCGCCCAGACATACTTCTATTTATTAGACCATGTAAGAAATAACCTACAACTATTCCAATTATTAAACCTACAATCAATCCAATAATAATTCCTTTTGTTAGTTTTTCCATTTTAGGTTATTTCACCTCTATATTTATATTGTAAAAATAGAGTCAGTTTATAAACTAAATGGATTTTAAGTCCACCTAAATTATAAATGTTTAAAAATATGATTTAACTATAAATAATATGAGACCACCTTTAGAGATTTTATTGCCTCCTGAACTTGGTATGGATTTACTTTACTCATTTGTAATAATAATCTGCAGTCTAATGATTTATTATGCAACTCGTGAGATGTATGAATTGAGTTCTTATAAAGGAATAAAATATTTTAGACAATCTTTTTTGTTTTTTGCAATTGCTTATTTTTTTAGGTATTCTATAATGTTTTTTCTCACATTTTTTAATTTAAGAAGCATACTTGATTTTTCTCCAAGATATATTGGATGGGTTTCTTTGTTTTTGTTTTTGTTTTTTAGTTCAATGGCTGTGTTTTATTTAGTTTATAGTGTTATGTGGAAGAAATGGAACCATGGCAAGATAGTCATTAGCCTTTTTGCTATTCTTTCTTTAGTAATTGCTTTGATTGGAGCTTTATTTAATAGTATGTTAATCTCTCTTATACTAAATATAGTTTTACTTATCTTTGTTTTACTTACCCTTCTTGTAGCATATAAAGATTCAATAGGTAAGAAAAAAGGAAAAAGTTTATTCATTATTTATCTTCTTTTGTTTGTTTTTTGGATATTAAATGTTATTGACATATTAATTCCAAGGTTCTTACAAGTTTATCAGATTTTAATCTATTTAGCATCACTTTTAATGTTCATGATAATTCTCTATAAAGTTCTCAGAAAGGCTGGAGATTAATATGATAAAAAGGGGAAAATTAGAGATTATAAAAGACATTCTAAAGATAATTCAAGATAATAAAAATTCAATAAAACCCACACCGCTGTTAAGAAGATCTGGTCTTTCTTCTTTAAGATTTAAAGAATATTATAGTGACCTTTTGAATAGAAAACTGATCATGGAGATTAGTGATGGAACTAAGGATAAATATGTTGTTCTTACAGATAGAGGTTTTAGGTTTTTAGAAAGGTATCGGTCAATAGTTGAGTTCATTGACGAATTTGATCTTTAAGTTTACAGTCTTATATTACTTTCAGGTAACTTCTTAGAATGATTATCCAACTTGCCTGATGAAAGGCATTTCCAGCAGGTATGACATGTTCCATCTTTGTCTTTAACCATGCCAGTATCATTGCAGTCTTCACATCTATAAACTTTAGTAGTTGTATTATCCATCATAAACTTATATAGAATGAGGGTTTTTAACTATTGTTGTTTTTTACCTTCTACTTTCCAAGCTGTCTAATCTGCGTTCAAGCATTTCAATTTTTCTTGTGAGCTGAAATACTTCATTTGAAGATTCTTCTGTTGTTGATGAAAGATTTCTTAGTGTCTTTTTAATGTCATCAAGATCTAAATTACTGGCACTAAATGATGGAGTAAATGAGTCTAGGCTTGATAAGTTACTGGAGCTGGATATTGGTGAAGTATTGGTATTTAAAAAATCAAACATTGAATCTGATGAGCTAGTTGAACTTGATAAACTTGTTGGATTTGATTGATTTAAAGAACTCAATGAACTTAGAGGATTAAACTGACTAGAACCAAATGGCTGAGAATTATTAATATTAGACGCTGAATTTAAATTAACTCCCGTAAAGTCTGCAAAGTCTCCTGTAAATTTCATTTGAGGTTTATTTTGTTTTGCCCAGAGCTCTGCCTTTTCTTTTTCATCAGTTAGATCAATTATGTCTCCATAACCTCTTTTAAAACCTCTTAAGCTTACCATGTTTTAGTAAGGATGTTAGGGGTTTTAAATTATTCGCTTTAGAAACGTTTATATCTGCTGTTTGCTTGTAGTATTTATGCAAAAGACAATATGTGTTTTTGGAGCAAGTACAACCTGGGGAGCTTGGGATAGTGAAAAAGGTGGTTGGGTAAATAGACTTAGACTTTCTTTGGAAAAGGAAAAATATGATACTGATGTTTATAATCTTGGAGTTTCTGGGGATAATTCTAGAAATCTACTTAAAAGATTCGAGCCCGAGTGCCGAGCGAGAGAACCAACAATGATTATCATTTCAATAGGAGATAATGATTCTGCTAAAAACTCGCCTGTTTATGTTCCTATAACTGAATTTAAAAGCAGTTTGATTGAGTTGATTAAAATATCAACAAAGTTTACTAATAACCTTTTGATTTTGGGTACAAAGAATGTTGATGAGACAAAAACTCAACCAGTTCCATGGGATACTAGTGTTTATTATTCAAATAAAAATCTTATTGAGTATGATAAAGAAATAGAAAAGATTTGTACTAAAGAAAGAGTTAACTTTTTAAAATTATCCGGACTTCTAAAGAAAGAAGACTTTGAAGATGGAATACATCCTAATTCAAAGGGTCATGAAAAGATTTTTAGAGTTGTTAAAGACTATTTAGTTAAGAAAAGATTGGTTGTTAAATAGTCTCTCTTTCAGTTTCAATTGAATCGAATGTTGGGAACTCTTCTACACGTTCTATTTTGTATTTGTTTTGTTTAATTAAAATTGGAACAATTTGTGGTGAGAGAAGTATTCTTTTCTTTTTTTTGTCAATGTAAAAATCAACTATATTTTGGTTTTTTAGTTCTTTTGTTAGGCTGTTTAATTCTTTAATAGTGTTTGTATAGGTTGCTAGATAGATAACTGTTCCATCATCAGTCTTTTTGCCATAAGGCAGAATATCATGCAATTTTAGACGGTTTTTGAATTGATATAGATTTTTTGTATTTGCTGTACAAAGATGAACATTTATATCTAATTTTGATTCTAATTTAGATAGTTGCTCAATAATCCAGATCCCCGATTCCTTTGAATGAGCAATTGTGTAGGTATCACTGTTAAGATTATACTTTTTTATTACCTCTTTGAAATTTGTATCACTTATTTCAAATTCGTTTAGATTAACAAAACCTACAAAGGGCGAGATATTTTTTATAAATTCTAAAGTTTCTTGTTTTTTATCAGGCAATAATGGAAGTTCACAACCAATGTCTTGTTTTTTCCAAAATAAGCTTGCAATTTTTATTTTATCTATGTCTTTTTGCTTTTCTTTTTCTGTTTGTTCGCTAAGATTTAACAGAAATTCTGGATGAAAACGCACTTCATCTATGTATCTTGAAAGGCTTTTTAATTTTTGTTTGGTTACTAGCTTTGTTGGAAGATAAATATGAATGTGAAACTCTTTGAATTCTTTTTTTAGTGCTTTTGCAAAGGCTATTGTTCTGTTTAAGTATAATAAAGGGTCACCGCCAGTAATGCCAATTCCTTTAGAATTACTTTGTTTTATTTCTTCAATTAAAGCCTTGATATTTTTTTCGCTGATTTTTCTTTCGTTAACAAAAATGAGGTTTTTGTTTTTACGTTTTTTGCTTAGAGAACAGTAAAAGCATTTTCTAGAGCATACACCTGAAACAAATAAAACGCTTTTTTCGCCTTTAACACACAGCTGACAACCTTTTGGCAGTTCATTTAAAATATATGAATCGTAGGGTGTTTTCATTTTATCAAAAATTAAAATCCAATTACAAAATCTAACTGTTCTTTTGGAATGTTTATTGAAAGACCATAATCAATAGCTTTTTTCCAGGTGGATTTATCATTAATTTTTATTTTGAACTTCTTATTTTTAAAAATAACAATAATATCATTGCCCTTCCAGAAATGCATGTACCAACGACCTTTTTTTATTATTTTGCTTAATTTTTCAATTTCTTTTTCACTAACTAGCGTATTGTAAATGTGCCATCTTTCAGCGGGATTTTCTTCATTTGTAATCTTTAGTTTAATAATTTCTATTTCATTAAGAATACGATTATCTGTAAAACTTTCTTCAATGATACATCCTTTAAATTTTTCCATAATTAACTAAATATAATTATCTTTTTAAACTCTGTTTTTTATGGATTCTCATGGATCCTCGAACACAAAAACTAGCTAAACTTGTTGTGGGCTATTCTGTATTTGTAAAGCCTAGCGAAGTTGTTGTGATTAGTGGAAGTACAGAAGCTCAGGAGTTTATGGTTGCTCTTTATAAAGAAGTAATTTTAGCTGGAGGACATCCGGTTTTGAGGGTAAATTTACCCGGTCTAACTCCATTTTTTTATAAATATGCTAAAAAACATCAGATAGAGAGATTTCCTAAAGAATTTGATTTTATGGTTAAAAATGCTCAAAAGTACATTGGGATATACTCTAGCTCTAATACTAAAGAACTAACAAATTGTGATCCTAAAAAAATGACTGGAAGAGACAAGATAACTCATATTATCTCGGATTATATTGTTAATGAAAAAGATAAGATAAGTCGTTGCACAGTTGGATTTCCGTGCATTGCTCTTGCACAGGAAGCTGAAATGGATTTGGTTGAATATGAAAATTTTGCATATAATGCGACAATTGGTGTTGACTATAAAAAGTTAGGTAAGTTAATGGATAAGATTCTTGCTAGATTTAGGAAAGGCAAAAAGGTTCATTTAATTGGTGAGGGTGTTGATCTGAAATTTTTAATTCACGGAAATATGGCTGCCATGTGTAATGGTGAAGAAAATATGCCTGATGGAGAAGTATTTATGGCTCCTGTTAGAGAAAGTTTAAATGGATGGATAAAATTTGAGTATCCGGCTATACGTGATGGAAAGGAAGTAACTGGGGTATTTCTGAGATTTGAAAAGGGTAAGGTAATTGAAAGCAGGGCTGATAAAAATGAAGATTTTTTAAAAGAGATGTTGGCTACAGATGAGAATTCTTCCTATGTTGGAGAGTTTGGAATTGGAATGAATCCAAAAATAAACAAGTTTACTAAAAATCTTTTATTTGATGAAAAAATTGGTGGAACAATTCATCTTGCTTTAGGAATGGCCTACAAAGAAAATCTTCCTAAAGGAGAAACTAGAGATTCTGCAATCCACTGGGACATTGTTAAAGATATGAAAAAAGCTAAAATAATTCTAGATGATAAAGTTGTTCAGGAAAATGGTGTTTGGAAGATTTGAAGATGTCAAGCATAATTATAACTCCTGGAATTGAAGGACTTGTTGAGGGACCTACTAGGAGATTTACAGAAAGAGTAGAAATTGTTCTAAGGTCTGATCCACTTCGAGGAGTTACAATTTGATTTGAATTCATAGTTTTAGTTAAGCTAGCAGTTTTATAAGCTTTATCACTATCGAAAATATATTTTATAAGTTGAATATAGAATTAGTTAATCATAAATTCTTCTTCATTTATGTCCTTTGCATGGGCAATTATGTCTGTTGCAGTGATTATACCAACCAACTTTTTGTTTTGCATTACTGGCAGACGTTTTATTTTATTCTCAGCCATTAAAGTTGCAGCATCTTCCAGCTCTTCATCATATTCAATTGTAACCACCTTTCTTGACATTATGGAAGAAACTTTAGAATTAAGTTTGTTAAGATTTCTTGCTACATCTTTTTCAGTTATTATTCCTAGAATTTTTGAATCTTTTACAACTAGTACGCTGCCAATATTTTTAACAGACATCATTTTTGCAGCTTCTTTTAAAGTTACATTGTCATCTATAATAAATGCCTTATTCATCACCTGAGAAACTTCCATTTGCTTTTTTAACAACCTCTTTCCATTTTTTAACCTAATTGTTTATATAAATAATTAAGAAAGCTGATTTATAAATATAGCGGAGATTTTTTCTCATAATTTTTCATCAATAGGGAATATCTGCATGTAATCTTTCATTTAAAGGCATAGTTGGATTACCTGGAGTATATCTAATATATGCTCTAACCAAGAAATTATGTTCTAATGCTTTTTCTAACCTATGATGCCCATTATATACTATTAAGGGTTTAATTGTAGGATGTAGTTCCAAACTGCCACAAAACAGCCCATTTAATAAAAAATTTGGTGTTAACCATATTGGAGGAATATTATCCCACCTACCTTCTCTAATCTCATTTTCTAGATATTGATAAGTTTCATATCTACGATCACTTTCTCTTGCCGAAATTAGTAATCTTGCTAAACTTGGCTTTATTGTTATCAATACCATATTTTAGTGGCAAAATACAATTATTTAAAATTATCTATAACTATTTCAATAAATTAGGGAGAATATTTTTGGATCTAGTTTATAAAACTTGTTAAGTTAATTTAATTGAGCTTTTTTATAACCACTAGTATTTGGATAAATTTGAAGGTTTTCACATAAAATGCCTAGATCATATTTTTTAGGTTCTAATGTTGGATATTCTGGATAGACTGTTATTTTTCTTTTTTCAGCTGCCTCTTCAATTGCTTCTCTTTCTTCATCAAGTATAGATTTAATTCTAGATTCTCTAGACCTTCTTTGTTCTGGGTCTTTTGTTGAGCTAAGAAATATCTCTAGCTCTCTAGCGGTAAGATATTCAGCTAAAGAACCTTTTCTGGGGATTGGTTTTATTGTTACTTTTACTTGTGATATGAGAGTCATAATTTTCACTTAGTTCTTAGATATTTAAATCTTACCATAGAAAAATTTAAATAGTGATTCTATCTTGCCAAAATATGACAGGAAAATATGCTGCACCAAAAACTGGAACAGGAGAAAAGAGTGAACCAAGAGGGAGCAAGATAGGTGGTATTGAACGAATGATGGGTGATGTAGGTTTGGTTCTTAAAAGAGTAGATGAAAATCCATATTCTGGTGAGGCAGCAATTGATTATCTTAGAGAACTGTATGGTGAAGGTGCTGTAAGAGCAGTTTATGCTGCTATGGGGAAACGACTTTTGGAAGAGGCTGGAAGACATAGAGACTCTCCCGAAATTTATGCTGATATAAGGCAATCAGCCCTAAGATATGTTGATCTTGCTTATGGTAATAATGCAAATGAGGGAGTAATTGCTTATGATGAAAGTGGAAGAGTAATGAATATTGATCCTGCATTTGCAGCGTATATTGTTGGATTATCAATGCAGGCCTTACAAGATCCTCAAGGTTATAGTGCTAAAAAACCTGGAAAAGGCGGTAAAACTGGTGGGAGCAAGAAACCGGCTATGAATTCTGGTAGAAAATCTGGCAAAAAATCTCCAGCTTAAAAGTTTGTTATATAATTCTATAAAAATCTTTTTAAAGGAAGTTTTGTTTTTTGTTTATGGAATCAAGAAGTGAACCTAAACTTAAAAGCGCAAGAGTACACTTTCTAAATAATCCAAGAATACCTCACAAGTTAAGGGATTCTTACACAGTAGTCTTTTACGATCCAACAAGTATTGGCTCAACAGCTAGGTCAGATGGAGTTCAATTAAATGACTATACAAGAGCATATATTGTTGAGGCAATAAGAAACCCGGTTGATGGTCGAGTTGAGCTATTGCCTTAAGATATTTAAAATGCTATTTCTATAGTTATTTATGAAAAAGAATTCTCAGTTGAGTCAGATTGATGTGAACCAAAGGAAAACACTTGAGAAACAACAGTATAGAGTTATTGGTAGTCATTCAGCTGTTAAGGTCTGTGGATGGACAAAGAATTCAATTATAAACAAGGGTAATTGTTATAAACAGGATTTTTATGGAATTAAAAGTCATCAATGTATGCAGATGACTAGTTCTTTGTATTGTGCAAATAGATGTAAGTTTTGTTGGCGAGATGTTAAAAGTCCGGTATCAAAAACATGGTACGGTAATGTGGATGATGTTAAATTTATTGTGGATAATTCTATTAAAGAACATGTAAAACTTCTTCAAGGGTTTAAAGGATTTGAAGGAGCTGATGAGAAAAAGCTTGAGGAATTAAAAAGCCCCAGACATGTTGCTCTTTCTTTGACTGGTGAGCCAATTGTTTATCCTAAAATAAATAAATTATTAGAAGAATTTCACAAAAGGAACATTTCTACATTCTTGGTTACAAATGCCCAATTTCCTTCTCAGATAGTTAAAATAAAAAATATTACTCAACTGTATTTGAGTATTGATGCTCCAACTAAAGAATTAATGAAAGAGATTGATAGGCCGTTGTTTAAAGATTATTGGCAAAGATCACTGAAGTCTCTTAAAATTTTGTCAACTCGAAAGTACAGAACTTGCATAAGATTAACTTTGATTAAAGGTTTAAATGATGGTGATGAATATATTCAAGATTATGCCAAATTAATCAAGTTAGGAAAACCACATTTTGTTGAAATAAAGTCTTATATGTATGTTGGAGCGAGTCAAAAGCAGCTGAAGCACGAAAATATGCTATCTACAAAAGAGATAAATAGTTTTACTAAAAAACTTTTGAAGTATCTTAAGGATTATGAATATGCTGCTGATCACTGGCCTTCAAGGGTTAGTTTGATAATGAAAAAATCTCTTAAAAAGAAGAGATTTATTAATTTTGATAAATTCTTTAAAATTGTTAATGCTGGAAAAAGTGCTAGTGTAAATGATTATTCTTGTTTAAATTAGATAATTCACCTAGCAAATTCTAATGCTTCATCTGCCAAGTCTTCAACATGACTAAAGCCTCTTCTAAATGCTACTCTTTTTACCTGAAAACTAGCTGCTTTTGATAACTTTGCAATTGTGTCTAACTCCTCATCACTTATCTCTTCTTGCATTACTGGCAATTCTGTAGATAAACCATATAATGAAATACATTCAGTTCTTTTATTTGAAGGTTGATATTCTAAAAAACCAGTACCATCAAGATAACCCAATAATTTTTTTCCCGCTGATGCCTCATTATTTGGATAAACTACTGCTAGTATAAACCCATTTTTACTTCTATCTTTACTAATAAGCACCTTACCCATAAGTATATATGAGAAAAAACGGTATTTAAAGATTTATTTAAAGAGAGATTAAATTCCAGAAGCTAAAAAAGTCCACCAAGGTTTTTTAACAGAAACAATCTCTCCATTTTCTGCATCAACTTGCACTAAAACATTTCCTTTTACTTTAAATAGACCAAGCATCTTGCCTTGTTTTTCTGCTGTTAGTTCGTAGTATGGTTGTAATATTCCCTGGTCGCCTTGGGAAATTTTTTCTTTTAATATGATTGTGAAGTTTAATTGTCCAAGTCTTTCAATGGCTCTTGCAGATGCTGTTTCTGGCATTATTTTTATGCGAGAATTATTATTGCTACAGTTTTCTTCCCAAACTCTTAAACACTTTTGTTTTTCTTCACACCATTGATATCCTGCAGAACCAATACATCCGTGAGCATCTTTATCTCCGCCAACTATGCCATCAGTAGAATTAACTTGGCTTAAGCATTCTTGTTTTGTGTCAAAGGTTTGCAATCCCTGATACATGTAAAGATTGCAGAACTTCTTTTTATCGCAGTTTTTATGATTATCATCAATGTAATAGTAGAAATGACAATTTTCTTCACTACTTGAAACACATTCATGTTCTGTTACATAAACCCTTAATCCTGGATAGCTAAAAGATCCGCAGAACTCTTTATATCCGCAGGTTGTATTTGTGTTATCAACCCAGTAGAAGTTATGACAGTTAGGATTAGTTATAGTTATATTGCTTGCAGCATTAATTAAGGTTAGACTCAAGACTACTCCAAAAATTAACCCTAATATTAACAAACTTTTTTTCATACATCTTTTAGGTAAATGAGATTTTTAAATCATTCGTTAGATTCGAATAGGATTGAACTCTGATTTTTTAACAACTACAGACATTACAATCACAAGAAAGGTTTTTTTCATATTTTTTATGAATTTTACAAAGACATTTTGATTTTCTTAAAATTTGAGAAAGATGATAGATATAAGACCTCACATTCTTTTTGTCTTTGAGAATTTTTTCAGCTGTTTTTTTTATTATGATCTTTTCAGTTGGAGAGAATTTTAGTTCATTGGCTCGCTTTGATTGAACATATTGTGATATTGCAGACTCTGTAAGGCCTAAGATTTCTGCAATTTCTTTTTGAGATATCTTACAATCTTTAATAAAAACCTGAGCTAGTTCTCTTCTAATTGCTGGTAAAAGATACCAAACATCAAGTTCTTGAGGCATAATTTTTGTCATTTTATTTTAAATTAAACGATTGTTAACTATATAAGTCTTGTGAATTAAATTACTAGATTATTATATTCTAAATATTGAGCAATATATTTTAGTGTAAGAATGTATTTAAAGCAAGTTTTTTGTTTTATTTATATGAGAGATGAAATGTCAGATATTGGTGAAAATTGTGGGGTTTGTCTGGCCCATACTTTGCATGATGCTTATTCTATGATAAAATCTCTGCAGCACAGGGGAAAAGATAGTTGTGGAATAGCTGCAGTTAGTGATACAAGAATAGATGCAATAAAGTGGTCTGGAAGAGTTGGAGATTTTGATATAACTGATCTGCATGATATTTTTCCTCCGAAAAATAATTACCACACATTTATAGCTCATGTAAGGTACACAACTAGTGGAGTTCAGAATTTAATGCAGGCCCATCCACATACAATTGGTGGAAAGATTTTTGATAGGGGAGATCATATAATCATACTTGATTGTGAAGCAGTTATGGTTCACAATGGCCAGATTAATCCTCCGTTTTTAGATTCTGTTGATAAAACAAATTTGAAAACAACATGCGATACTGAAGCTCTTTTACATTACTATTGGAATAATGGAGAAATAGCTATACTAAAGAACATACCCGGATCGTATACTTTGATTATTGCTGATAAAAAAAAGAAGAATATTATGATGCTAAGAGACAGAACAGGAATTAAACCCGGAGTTATTGGAAAAAAAGATGGGAAATTTGTGACTGCTTCTGAAGATATAGCACTTAGAAAGAATGGTGCAGAACCAATAAAAGAACTTGACCCCGGATGTGTGTATTATTTTCATCCAAGTGGAGAATACACAAAAGAGTTTGTAACAGAACACTCTTTGTCCTATTGTTTTTTTGAGTTTAATTATATTGCAGATAGACATACATCAATGTTGGGAAAAAGTGTTAGGGATTTAAGATTTGCACTTGGTGAGCAGGCAGGGTTAGAATTTTTAGAAGCTTTTCCTGACAAAAAAATTGATTTTGTTACCTACCTGCCAAGATGCCCAGAACCTGCAGCAGGAGGTTTTTCAAGAGTTACTAAAATTCCTTTTTTAAAAGTGTTTTATAAGAAAAAAGATGATAGGGCATTTATGGGAGGTTCTTCCGATGAAAGAAAAAATTCAATAAAATCAAATTTACATCTTTTTCCAGAAACTAAGGAACAAATTCAGGGTAAGACTATTGTTGTAATTGATGATAGTGGTGTTAGAGGTACAAATGCTCAGAGGGCAAAGCAATTGCTTTATGAACAGGCTGGTGTAAAAGAAGCTATCTATGTTGTTTATACGCCTCCAATAGGACAAATTGATGAAAATCATCTATCAAGAGGTTGCTTATATGGAGTTGATATGCCTCCAAATGACAAATTTATGACTAGAAAAGAAAATGGAATTGAAAATAGAACACTTGCAGAGATTTCAGAATTTATTGGTATGCCGGTATTTTATCTTTCTTTAAAGGGAATGTTGGATGTTTTTTCACAGCACGGAATAAAACCTGGGCATCTGTGCACTTTTTGCATTGGTGGAAAAAAGCCGTTTTAGAGATTTGTTTAAAAACATAAATTTATAAACCTGTTTTAAAATACGAGTAGATGGGAAATTTTAAATCTAAGAATAGAAGCCAAGGATTTGGTGGGAATCGTTCTGGTGAAAGCTCTGAAAGATTCAGTGGAGGATTTGGAGGCAGAAGATCTGGAGGAAGAGGAGGATTTAGAGATAGAGATTCTGGAAGTTCTGAAAGAAGATCAGAAATGCATAAGGTTACTTGTGCTAGATGTAAAAAACAATGTGAAGTTCCTTTTAGACCAACAGGAAATAAACCTGTTTTCTGTAGTGATTGTTTTAGAAAAGAGGGTAACTCTGGTTCTAATTTTAGTTCTAGTTCAAGAAGTAATTCCACTTCATCAGAAATCTCTCAAGAACAATTTCAAGAAATTAATACAAAACTCGACAGAATTTTAAGAATTCTAGAAATGATGGAAGTTGTTGATGAAGAAGAGGAAGATGAGGATGATGAAGATTAGTTTAAATTTTTATCCTTATTGAATTAATTTGATTCGATGATCAAATCGAAAATTTATAGTTTTCTTAAACATTTTTATGATTATTTAATTCTTTTTTTACCCTTAAGAAAGAAACCATAATACGCTGATCTTGTTCCTGCATCATAATCTCTTTTTTTAATAAGATTTTCTTTTTTCAATGAATTTAAATTTTTTATAAAACCTAAAATATCCCAAACTCCTATTTTCTCATTTATTTTACCAGTATATATCTCTATAAAATTAACAAAATAAGACCCTGCTGCCTCATCAGAAACTAATTTTTTTGTTATGTTTATTCTGGTTATTTCATTCCATTTAATTAATCTTTGCTTAGAAATATTGATCAATCTTCTAATAACTATTCCTTCTTTTGTAGTAATAGTATGTTTTCTAGTCATAAAAAAGAAAGAGATTAAGAGACTAAAGACTAATAGAATTATCAAAATAAATTTTTCTGAAAACTCTCCAGGTATAAAAATGTAAATAACTAACAAGAGTAAAAAGAGTGCTATAAAGACAATTGAATAACGCCAGTATGGTTTTGTATCATCTTCCCATATTATTTTCATAAAAAGAATAGTATTTCTGGTTTAATAAAGTTTACTTAAAATAAATAATCAAACCTAGACTATAACTTACAACCTGAAAGCTCACTTAATTTTTCAAGAGTTTGAACTCCTTCTAGAGTCTGATTTTGAAATTTCCATGTTGGATAACCAGTTATTCCTGCAGCAGTACATGCAGGTGTTTGTCCTCCAACATCGTCTGCACATTCAACATAGATTAAATATTGTTTACTTTCACCAAACAATTTTTTCTGATCAGCACAATGAGAACACCATGATGCGCCGTAAAATTTAAAGTCTTTAACAGCAAGGCATTTTGCGAAATTATCATAATTCTTTTTTGTTAGACCTTGAACAACATAAACTAAAATAATAATCAGAACAGCAATTATTACTAGAGTAATTAGAAATTTAAGGCTAAACTTAAGTTTATTTGACCTCTTTTGTTTTCTCTTTTTCATTTTACTGATTATATTAGAGAAATGTAATATAAAAAGCTATCGTTTTTATTATTAAAAGATATTAGATAGAAGCATCTGCTCCGAGGAGAGTTTCTTTTTTGTTTTTAATTCTTATTAAAAAAGCGAGTACTATAACGTCTAAAATTGTGGTTCCTGTTAGAATTCCTAGTAATTTATTTCTAGTTGATTTGGCAGCTAGGGCTGAGCTAGTTAGTGTTGGAGAATTTGAATTAGAATCTGTTGAATCTGAATTATCACCGCTCTGACCCGAATTTGTGTTTGTTTTTTTGTTTTTATTGCTTTGAGAGCCAACAGTGATTCGTGTTCCGATTCCTGCTCCAAAGAGGGTATTGGTTGAATTTTGATCTATCTGATTTTGTTGATCATCTTGATTAATTGTTTGATCATTTAAGTCTGTGTTATCCTCTAGGTTATCTGTATTGTCATCTGGGTTAAGAATAATTGTTTGATCGTCAGTTGTCGTTTCATCATCTGGGTTAGTTGTTTCATCATCAATAGGCGGTTGTGAATCATCTGGTTGAATGTTATTTGAATTGCTAGAACTACAGGATAAACCTGCATTGTTACAGGCATTCATATTTTGAGGGCAATAAATTCCATCATAGGGTTCGTTTACACAAAACATACATCCAGTTATGCTGTTACAAGTTCTATCACTTATTGCTTCATTACATTGTGAAAATCTGACTTTTTGTCCCTTGTCTAGGCATAGAAGTTTTAGATCGCTTGCAAAAACTATTCCGGCCAATAAAGAAACAAGTAGGACACCTAAAATTGCATACCTCGCACCATGACTAATTTTCATTGATTTAGTACTTTTAGAAGGTTTTTAAGGATTATTGAGGTGAGTTACATTCTCTTTTTCTTTGAGCTTTTTGCTTTGAAATGCGGGTTTTCCAGCTTTAGAAGATAGCAAATTGTGAAGAAAATTGGACCCATGGCAAAGTAGGCAAACTGCATCCAATGGGGAGCATGAAGGCAGTTGCATATTGGAAGACCTTCAAATTGTGAGGCAGCTAGATTATGAATGTTAAGCGTGTGATATCCGAATGTCTCCATTATTATTAAAATAGGAAAGAAAATTATGCAGAATAAAACTATCTTTTTTATGAAACCTCTTTCTTTTAGCAGATGTTCAAGATAGGAATAAATAATGTACATTGAAAACAGCCCGATTGCCCAGGCGAACAAAGGAAACAGATTTATTCCGGCAATTTTTAAGAAATCTTGATTATAGCTATACTGATTATTTGCAATTATCATCCAAACAAAAGCTACAAGAGCTGCAATCAAAAAATGATATAGAACAACCTTTCTTTGGGTAAGAATTATATATGGTATTGCCAAGAAAAAAACTGCAATAACTAGATAGTCTGGGCGAATGAATGCCAGAAGGATAATTACTGCTAGGCTGATAATAATGTCCGTTATAATAAGAGTTTTTCTCCATTTATGAAACTCGTATTTAGCTATATCAATCTCTTTTTTAAAGTTCATTAATAGATAAATTCAAACTGTGTTTAAATAAGTTTGTTAATTAGTACCCTAGTGCATTAAGTGGTCTTAAAAAAATAGAAAAGAATAAAAACCAATTGCTTTTAATTATCTTATGAAAAAAAAGAGTGTGTTTATTTTCTTAAAAATCTTATTTGTAGCATTAATAATTATTATAATTTTATCAAACCCAAAAATGACTGGAAATTCAATTTTTAATTTAGGAAATTTTAATTTTAACTTTTCAGGAATGCTTTTATTTATTTCTTTATTTGGTTTGATTTTTGTATTTTCATTAGAAAAACATCTTAGTGAAGAAGAATATACTACTGAAAGAGGAGAGTACAGAGGAATTAAGTACAAAATCTATAGGGCAGAGAATGATAAGGGACGTGTTGTTTTAATTGCTCCTGGAATGGGCCCTAGGGAACTTGAGTCAAGTAGTACAATAAAGGTTTTAGCAGAGCAATTAGCTAGAAAAGGGGTTTCAAGTATTTCTTTTGAAATACAACAAGATGAAGAAGCACCCCCGCCTAGAAGAATCATTGAAGATTATCTATCAATGGCTCAATTAGCTAAAAAAGAGGGCTATGATAATATTTATGGCCTATATGGTAGCAGTTTGAGTGCTGGACCTGCACTTGTTGCAGCTGGCAAATTAGGTGTTAAACATATTGCATTAAGAGCTCCTTTAGTTTATTTTCACGAACTTTTCAGTGAAGCAGTAACACAGAGAGGAGGAAAACTTGAAGACGCTCTTGGAGAATGGAGAAAAAAAGGAAGAATACCCAAAGGTAGAAATACTGTACCTTATGAACTTTATGAACAATTTGCAGAGACTGATGTTAGCAAGGTAGCGGATAGATTAAAAGGTACAAGAATTGAAATAACTCATGGGACTAAAGATGACGTAGTTCCAATAAAGTATGTTGAAAAAGCTTGTGAAAAATTGAAAGAAGCTGGAGCATATGTTAGATTTGATAGAATTGAAGGAGCAGGGCATGACTTTGATAGAAGTCAACAAAAGTATGCTGTTAGAAGATTAAGGAAATCTTTAACTTGATAAACTTCTTAATAAATAAATTGGAAAGTATTTCAAAAAAACAAATTCTTTTCCAGTAGATGAAGAGATAACCTCAAACTTACCATTAAGAGATTTTTTAAAATAATCTTGTGCTGGTGCTATAACTGGAATTGTTGACACTGGAAGCTTTAATGTAGTATACTCTTCTAAACTTATAATTCCTTTATCGAGAAATTTTTTTAATTTTTCATCAAAAACCCTCATATCTATTTTATGAGTTTTTGGACTGCATATATCTTTATCACTAAATAAGACAGCAGTTCTATCAAGATTGCCTATCTCCTTTCCTTGTTTAAATTGCGTTATCATTTCAGCCAGAGTTACATTCTTCCTTAATGGAGAGTCTAACATTAATCGTGTTAAAAAATGTCCGTTTTCTACTAGAGTATTTTTTATTTTTTTTAAAAATAAATCCCAATCTTCTAAACCAAAAAGATTTATCACTATATCCCCCATAACAAGGTCAAATTTTGTGTCAAATTTCATATCTAACCAATTTGCTATGACAATCTTCTCTTTTGGATTTTTATTCTTTACTAAGTTTTCCATTGCCTCAGCCATATCTTTAGATATATCAACTAAGGTTACATCTAGTTTGTATTTTGTACAAATATCTCTAAGTTCTGGAGTAACACCAAGAATTAAAACTTTAATATCTTTATTTTGTGATACTTTTAATATAGATTTCTCATAGAAATCGATTTCTTCTTTAGATGGTCTCGCAGGAGAAGGATAATGTGCCCAAGCTTTTGCTATTGGGGAGTAAACTTCTATTACACTTTTATCACTTTTCATTTTTTATATCAGTTATTTATTCTTTTTAAATTTATTTATTCACATTTTGAGTAGGAATTACTTTTTGTACAAAACGGTTTATTTTACATAAAAACGGGTCCTTCAACCTTAAATTCTGCATTCATATCTTCAAAAGTACCATCAAGATTATATTTAATTTCATAAACTCCTTTACCTATTCTAACTTTAACTTGGTAACATCTTTTAGCTTCAGAGTCTTTTGATTCAGTTAAAAAACTAGTAGTTCCAGTTCTTCTGCAATATCTATCTAAAGCTTGTACAGTTCTTACATCGTCTGCACAAAATCCAATGTGGCTAAGAACATGACCCATAACTTTAAGAATAGGCTCTGTAGAAGTAGGTTCTGACTGACTGATAATTTCTGGTTCTTTAGGATTCTGACCTGTTAAAATCCCATGAACATAATCCTGTTCAAAGTATAATCCGCTGTGTAATCTCAAATAGTCTTTTGCAAGCATTTCTAATCTAGCTCTTTCTTCTTGTGAAAGTTCATCTCTTTTCTGTTGTTTACTTCCAGTTAGAAAAAGCCCAGTTGCAAGTCTTTCTAAACCTGATTTAATCCTACCCGAAAATCCAAGGGATTTCATTTTAATTTATACCTCCATAATATTTTCTCAAAAATTCTGCTACCTCTTTTGGATCTGAATAGACTTTTAATCTTCCTTTTGTTTCTTCATTAAGTCTTCCTGTATTTTCTATTATCTCTCTATTTGATCCATATATCTCTGGAATTAATAATACTATTGGAAGGTCAAACTTTGTAGCTATCTCAATCTCTGTCCAAGTGTTTATTGCTTGAGGATTAATAAATCCTACAACTAAGTTGCTTGCCCCTATCATAGGTGCAATTCTTTGAATAGCCTTTATCTCTAAGTCTCCCCTTAAACTTCCAGTAGACTTAATCCTGGGTGCATAATAAACTTTATCATAAAAATCTCTTTCATGGAAGGGGCAAACCGGGTATTTTACAATTTCTCTTGTTTTTTTATTTCTCCATACTTCCTCACCAAGACCACATTCTACCTCATCAGTTTTTTGTTTCCAATCATCTATAAATCTATTATGTTCTCTCCTATTTGAAAAAGGGACAAAAGCTATTGTTCTTGGGCTACGATAATCTCCAGCGTGACAATCTGCAACAACCTCTCCAGGCGCTCCTGACGTTCCACCAGTAATTAAATCCCATCCAGGACCCAGTTTAAAGCTAAGTTCTGACCCTAGATTCCTACATGTAATTAAGTCTTCTTTACTTATTTCTCTTGGACCGCATACAGCAACTTTTTTCCGTTTCATTTTAATTTCCTAACAAGCTTAAATCAAACTACTTGTTAATAGTAACATAATATTCAGATATATAAATTTTTGTTGTAGGTAAACTCTACTACAGAAGTAAGATTTATAAAGCTAAAAAGTATACTAATCTATGGAAGAGCAAAATACAGTTATATTAACCAGTTTGGGACTAATAGAAAATGAAGTCAAGGTTTACTTATTTTTGTTAAAAAGTGGACCCTCATTAGCATCTGATGTTGCTATGGCAACAAAACTTCATAGAACACATGTTTATGACCTCCTCTCTTCATTAATAAAAAAAACAATAATCTCGTATGTTATACGCGAAAATAGAAGGTATTTTCAGGCAGTTAGCCCCGAACAATTAAAAGTTTTAATTGAAAATAAAGAAGATGAACTCAAGAAAGATGAGGAAAAACTTGGGCAGCTTATTAATGAATTGAAAAAATCATATGCCTCTCCAAAAGAGCATTTGCTTGTCTCAGTTTATGAAAGCCAAAGGGGATTCAAAACACTCCTCGAAGACATTTTAAAGAAAAAGCAGGAGTATTTGGTCTTGGGGTATAATCCTTCTGCAGAAGAATCGTTAAAGTATTTTCTACCTGGTTTTTATAAAAGAAGATTAGAAGCAAGGGTCCATAGAAGAGCAATCGTGGATCCAGCATTTAGGGGAACATGGGTTAAAAATCAAAAAATGCAAGAAATCAGATTTTTTAAGTATAGTTTTCCAATGGGAATTATTATTTATGAAGAAAGAGTAGTTATGACTATATTACAAGAGGGAGGCCAGATTGCAATAGTCATTGACAATAAAAAAATTTCAGATAATTTCAGAAAGTTATTTGAATCTATTTGGGTGCAGGCTGCAAAACAGTAAGTTTTAAAAACATACCTTATCTTGAAATGATATGACAGCTAAAACTGGAGCTAAGGCACAAAAAAGTGCTGGTTGTTTTCATCAGCCGAAACATTAATTTTCCTAGTTTTAACTATACCTCTTCTAATCAGACTAATCAATCATTTTTACCCATTGGTAAATATAACTATGGCGGTTGTAGTTTAACGGTAGAACGCACGGTTGTGGTCCGTGTAGCGAGGGTTCGACTCCCTCCTTCCGCTGCGAAGGAAACCCAGGTTTCCTACCGCTCTACCTTCCTAAAGAAGTACATGATACTCCCCTTCCTTTTAGATGAAGGAGGGAGGGACTCACTTTGTTTCGTAAGAAAAAAAGTTGCCACTGCAGTTCTTAATTTTCCTATCCTTCCTTTTAATAAGGAAGCCTGTCCCCACCGAAGGAATTAATTATTTCTTATGCTCAAAGTTTGAAAACTTTGTAAGTAATCTAAATAGCTGGAGAATAAAATGACTGAATATATTGTAACTTCTAGTGTTTGTGGTGGTTGTGACTATCGAGATGTTAGCCTAGCATTTCAAATAAGTCCAAGATCTGCAAATTGTGCAGGATTAGATTTAGCTACAGCAGTAAAAGAATGTGGTGGAGATAGATGTAGATTTGAAGAACTTCAACAAAGAAGTAGGGAAGGCAATCCTTCCACTTCTTTGGGGGAAACATTATTAAATTCAGATAAATTATTACTTATATCAAAAGGAGCTGAAAATGATAACTGAAAATGTAAAGGGATTTAGGGATATTGAAGGAGAAGAAGCTTGGAAAAGAGCTCGAATTAAAGAAATTCTATCTAAGAAATTTGAACTTTATGGATATGAATTAGTTGAAGCTCCTATTGTAGAATATGAAGAGTTTGTTAAGGGAAATAATGAAAATGATGAAGCTGTTTCTGATATATTTAAATTAAAAGATAGAGGAGATAGAAAACTAGCTTTAAGATATGAAGTTACATTTCAATTAAAAAGACTTTCACAAAATAAGAAATTGCCCTATAAAAGATATCAAATTGGTGAGGTATTTAGAGATGAACCAATCTCACCAAATAGATTTAGACAGTTTACCCAGTGTGATATTGATAGTGTTGGTGCAGGTATTAAAAGTGAAGCAGAAACTCTTGCAGTGGTTAGGGATGTTTTTGAAGAATTGGGTATTAAGGTTACAATTTATGTAAACAATCGAAAATTGTTAAATGAAATTCTTGAATCTTGCGGAGTAAAAGATTCAGACAAAGAGGAAGTTATTCGTGAAATAGATAAAATGGATAAACTCTCTGAAAAAGAAGTTATGGACAACTTAAAAAAATATAATGCTGAAAAATTAGTTACTATTTTTAAAAATAAAGAAGAGTATTTTAAAAAATTCTCTTCATACAAAGAAATTGAAGAATTAAAAAAGTATTGCGCATACTATGGAGTTAAGTTTGTTTTTCAACCAACTTTGGCAAGAGGTTTATCATACTACATTGGAAGTGTTTTTGAAGTAAAAACAGATAAAATAAAAGAAACAATTGTTGGTGGAGGAACTTACATGATTAACGGTTCTCAGTCTACTGGACTTTCATTTGGTTTAGATAGAATAACAAATTTGGCTAATTTAAAAGAACAAAAAAGAGAATGTTTAATAGTTTCTTTAGATCAAGATAAAGTTTCAATTGAACTTTCAAAATTAATAAGAAAAAATAATATTCCTTGCAGTGTTATGTTTGGTAAACCATCAAAGGCTTTGGAATATGCTAATACTAAACAAATTAGTTCTGTTGTTTTTATTGGAGAAGATGAAGTAAAGAGCAAGAAGTATAAGTTAAAAGATATGATTTCGGGTAAGGAGTTTAAGGTGAATGAGAAAGAGTTGGTTAAGAAATTAAGTTAGTTATTGTATATGAATTCTTAAAAACTTAACTTTTTAATAGGATTTATGAAAAGAAAAGATATTGATTGGCTTAAAAATGATGCTCGATGGTTAGCCGCTTTTAGAAAATTAGTTAGACTGCCTGTTAAAAGAAATAGGGTGGCATCTAAGCGGGAAAACTATGTTCTTTTTCTTTCAGGGTTTTATGGAAACAAACCTCTTACTTGGGATTCTTATGATGAGGTTATGGAAAGTGGATGGAGTGGTAATGTAAATATAAGGTCAAAAAAAGGTATAGAGAGAGGGTTAGTAGAATATGATACCCCAATATCAGAATTAAAATCAAGAGCTGAAAAATGGAGATTAAAAAATAAACATTTAGAATCAGAAATAACATTTAATCAGAAAATGCCCGATGACCACTTAATCATCCAAGGCGAAGTAATGAACTGGATAAGAAGGCTGTACCTTCATTACTCAACCTTAAAAAAACCAATGAATATTGGATTAAGAGAAGAATCTTTTTATGCAGAATGTGTTGAAGCTTTAAAATTATTGAAAGGAACAATGGATCCACCAAGTTTTGAAAATTTAGAATGGCTTCTTGAACATTTTCCAGATTCTGTTATAGAATTTAGCACATATGACATTCCATTAGGAAACCTTAATAGAAATACGGTATTTTGGGAAGTTAGAGATTATTAATTATTTATTTAGTTTCTATTTTCTCAGGTTCTTCATCCTCTTCAGTTTCCCAGCCTTCTTCCTTTAGTTCATTTAATTTGTCTTTATCTAAAAGGTCTTCAAATTTTCTTTCTATATTATCAGTTACTATTTCGTTTCCTTCATCTAGCTCATCTTCAAATTTTCTCAGTCTTTGTTTTAAAATCCAAATCTCTTCAAGGTATCTTTCTTGATCTAGCCAGAGTTTGCTTTGAGTGTCCAGGTGTAAAAGTGGAATAAAATGATATATTCTTTTATCTTTTTCTAAGCCTGCAAATTCTGTAAATGATACTTTTTCCTGTTTTTGAAAAATAGCTTTTACTCTTTCATGAACTTCTTTAATTCTTTGAGCTAATCCGGGTCCTTTTTTTGGCATGAAGAGTTGAGCTCTTTCATAGATCTCTTTTTCTCGTTCCTTTCTCACAGTTCTACGGGTTTCTGTTTCCATGGCCTTGTTAAGAGCAGACATTAACTCTTGAATGCTGATCTTTCTAAATCTTGGTAAAGGGGTCCTTGGTAGTAAAAGAGGGATGTCTTCATCCATGTCTGGACTAAACTCTATTTTCTCTTCTTCCTGCTTTTTATTGTTAAAAAGTACATCATCAAGGTCCTTGATATAGCGGTTTATTAGGACTTCTGACTTAATTCTTAGAAGAAGGGTGCAGACAACCAGTACCTTGCTACTAACCATAAAATTGGCTTCCTCAAGCTCCCTAATCCGTTCTAGGTATCTTTGGGCAAGTAGGACAAGATCTATGTCCCAGGGGTCCAATTGCTCGCTATTTATGAGGTCATAGATTATCTCTTGCCAGGAAAGGCCATCACCAAAGACAAAGTCTTGGAACTGCTCCTGACCGATTTTTTCGGTTTTTCCCAAGTTTTGAGGGTTTTTTGGTTCAGCCATATAGACCAGAGATTCAAAGAATTTATAAAGCCTATTATTATCCTAAAGGGGCTAAAGAAGAGGCCAAAAGTGTATAGTCATTTTAGAAGAGTAACAAAACGAAAAGTTTAAATACTACATAAGCTATCAATTATTATCACCTCTTTTTCCCCATTAGAGGCAATTCAACACTCTTTTTGAACGTTGGATTTCCTCTTTTCGGGGTTTGTCTCTTTCGGCAGCGATGCTCGAAAAATACAAGAAGAGGAAAGATAAAAGATAAAATGAGAACAATCAATTTAAAAACAGACCGCATAGGATTAGGTAAATTATTAGAATTTGTTGAAAGTGATGAAAATCTTGTTAGAGTTGATTCTGTAAAGGATGGAGAACCAGTTTTTAGCATAGGGGAAATTACTTCTGAAAGAATTGATCCTAAAGATAAGGGTGGAAGATTTTTAACTTTTGTATATAATGTTCGTATTGAAGCAACTTCAAATGTAGGTGAACATAGAGATAGAATTAATGATCTCTATGATGTACTAAAAAAGGTTATGCAATATTAAACATATTATTGTAATAAAAATTATATTTATTTATTAAATAAAAAAGAATAGCAGAACAAGCCATTATTGTTAAATTATGAATTTTGGCCCTGCTTTTATATTAATTCTAAAGGTTTTAGTTTGAATATTTGGCTATAAGATGTATATACTGAAATCTATCAATCCTTAAATACCTTGAATATAACAAAAAATAATGATAAAAAGAAAAATAATATTTTTTGCATTAACTTTTGTGTTTTTATTGGCATTTGTTGCTGTATCTTCAGCTGCGTCTTTGTCTTCAGAAGACCTCTTAAAAATATCTGAATGTAAAAAAAATTGTGGAATCTTTCAAGAAGAAGAAAGAATTATCTGTAAGCAAAGTTATAATTCTTGTACAGAATCTTGCAATGAAGCGTCTTCTCTATGTTTAGAACAACAAAAAGGAATTTTAAATTCTTGTAAGAATTCATGTAAAGATCAAAAATCTTGTGTTTATGGTTGTAGCAAAGAATTCAATAACAATAAAAGAATACTTTGCAGACAAATTGATTGTAAGGCTACCTGTTCTTCAGAATATTCTAAATGTAAAATAGATGTTAAAGAAAAGTATAAAGAATGTCCAAAAAACTGTAGATATACTGCCCTAAGTATTAATAATACCTGTGAAGATGGAAGATATCAAGGAGGAGATAAATTTCTCAGAGATTGTGAAGTTTGCACCTGTGAATTTGATTCAAAAGTAAACTGTAAGAAATCAGATTTTTGTAATTTTCAAAACCTTAATGTTTCAAAAGATACGTGTGTAGCTTCTGGTGGTTTCTTTCAGCAACTTTGTAAGGGTCCTTATTTTGGAATTGGTTGTGGCAGAGAATATTATTGTCAATGTGGCGGTAATAATGGATATACTTGTCCTACAAATTACACTTGTATTAAAGAATTTAAAGGTCCGGGAATAAAACAACAATCAGTTTCTGGATGGAAAACCCTTCTTGGTAAAGACCTGGGTAATATTGGCCTTTGTGCAAAAAACCCTGTTTTAGAAAGCTGTGGCGATGGCATTTGTAATAATGTACTAGCTCCGGGTTCAGATGTGGCAGAAACTTCATTTAACTGTCCGAGAGATTGTTTTTGAATATAATTTTAGCTAAGATCTTATATTAATTACTTACTTTTTCTTATCATCAGTTACACTTTTCGAAGGCTTAAAATGTTTATTTTTGAAGAAATTTTCACTGTTACTATACAATCTATTCTTTGGTCTGATAAGCCTCGAAAGTCTAGAAGAAACAAGGTGATAATTTTTTGATTGTGTTGAACCTATGTATTTGTAATGTTTTTGTTTAGGCATCTTACGCTTTACATAAACATTTTTTTCAACTGTTCTAGTTCTATAAACGGGTTTTTCAACTGTTCTGGTCATATAAACCGGTCTATCAACAAACCTATCAACTATTTTATCAACATATTTAACAATTGGTTTGTAAACATACTGGACAACAGGTTTTTCTATTGTTTCTACTGTTATATGTTCTACTTGTTGAAAAATATTTTTTTGAATAAGGAAAAAAATAATTATAGCATAAATTACAATAAGTATACTGCTTATAACAATTACCTGTACAACATTTAATCCTAAGAATAATGTGATTACTGCAACAAGTATCAGTACAATAACTCCTATAAAATAAGCAAGAAAAAAGTTCTTCAGATGATCTTTATTCTTTTCTTTAAATTTTGTTGATACATCACCCATATTAAGACTAATAAACTTCAACTTATAAATCCTTGTCTTTAAAGTAAAGTTTATAACCTAGCTTGCATATGTATAAATATGAAACATGAAATGACTTCAACAAGCTTTGAAATAGAAGGATATAAAGTTGTTAAGACACTTGGAATTGTTAGAGGAATAATAGTTAGATCTAGATCTTTGATTGGTAATATTGGAGCAGGAATTCAATCTCTTTTTGGAGGCAATATCACACTCTATACAGAACTTTGTGAAAGGGCTAGAAAAGAGTCATTTGAAATGCTGCTAAAGCATGCTGAGGAGCTTGGAGCAAATGCTGTTATTGGTGTGAGGTATGATGCAACTGAAATTTCTGCAGGAATTGCAGAGGTTATTTGCTATGGAACTGCTGTTGTTGTAAAGAAATAAAATTTTAAATTCTAAGCATGATAAAATGGTATACATTGATGGATCTAAAAGAGCAGGATGGGATGATTTATATGAAGACTGTTTTGAGGGGATAAATCAGATCATTGAAGATAATCTTGAACTTAAACATAATGATGAACTAATTAATAATGTTTTTTATAGGTTAATTGAAGCTCTTAATGGAGCAGAGGTTAGAATGCAGAATCTTGAAGGAGGAGAAGAATTAAAAAAAGAGTGGTTTGTTAAACTAAAGGATATTAAAGATTATGCTAAAAATGCAGATAGTCCTAATAAAAAAGTTATAGCAATAACAATTATTGATCAGTTTCTAAGAGCAACTTATTAAAAGATTAATTAATATAATTATAAGTTGTAGTTAATCCTTTGATGTTTGTTGAAACACAGTCTACATAAGATTGAGTATTTAGAGATAGACTTGTTTGGTTCAAGCTTTGTTTTTTACAGTTGTTTACTAGACTTAAAAGGTCATTGAAGAAATTATCATTTTTTAGATCATTGGCTGAAAATACATCAGAACTCAAGTTTTTTTGGTTTAGAGCACTGGAGCAATTCTTAACACAGTCTGTTTGGGGCAATAATTCTGTTTTATTTTGTGCATTTTGTTGCAATTCTAAAGGACATGAATATTGACAAAGGATTGCTTCGTAGGAAGCTTTTTTATAATCATTAATTAAATTAACCTTTTTTTGTTGAGGCATATAGCTGAAAACTACATAAGAAAGAGCTATTGCAATTACTGCAACAACTATTGCTATTGTAACAACGCTCTTTAATGAAAAACTCTTTGCCATTTTTAAGTTTAATAATAATACTATTTAAAGTTTATGAAGATAAAGTAATAGAATTAAGCAGTCTTGAATTCGGTATAGCTGCATTTTCCGCAGTAGAGTCTATTTTTTGCGTTCATTAAAAATATTCCAGGACCACATCTTGGACAGAATCGTTCTCTTTTAATTGTATTTCCCTCTATCTTGTACTTAGTGTATTTCTTACTAGTTGGTTTGTTTTTATGCGGTTTTTTTCCTTTTTGTTCAGTTTTTTTCTTGGCCATTGTGTAATTATTCTTTTTTAGCTTCAGCAGCTTCCTTAGCTAGTTTCTTTTTTACTTTTCTTGGTATTACTTCCATCTTTTTTCTACTTTCAGGAGAATCATAAACTCTTGCAGTTATGATTGTTTTTTTAGTTCCAAAAAGACTATCAATCTTTTCTATAACTACGGTTTCTTCTGATTTTTTAAAATGTTCTGAAATAGCTTTGATTGCTTCTTGTTTTGAGAGAGTCATTTGATTTTCAACTAGGGCTATAACTTCTTGTCTATGAAGCAATGAATTTTTTCTATCTTCTTTAATTTGCATTTTAAATTTTAATTAACTGGCTTTTTAATTATTTAGTTTTTTGAGTATAATCGCCCTTTTTAGAAAGGTTAAGGTTTTTGGCAAATTCTGAGTTTTCAGGGTTAATAATAATTACTCTTCCCTTAAGCTTATCTAATTGAACCCTTTCTAGTTTTGTATCTACTTTTTTTGGCTTTTCAGCTCTTTCTTCATTAGTTTCAGTATCATTTAAATCTTCTTTCATTTTTAGTTAATAATTATTTTTTAGGTTTTTTAGTTACCTTTTTTTCTTCTTTAGCTTGATCTTTTAGGGCTTTTTTCTGTTGCTTTTTTTCTTCTTCAAGCCATTCAATTTTGCCAAGCCCAGGTTGTCTCATTGTAAGACCTATTTTGGGTTCACCTAGCTTGTAGCTTATTGCAACAATTCTTGCTATGCAGGCATCACCTTTTTTAAGGCTTTTTTTACCTGACTTAGAAGTAAGAGTATTTGTTTTACTAAAGCTAACATAGTCATCCATTGTTTGGCTTATGTGTACCATTCCTTGCATTGAACCTAGATTAATAAATGCTCCAAAATTGGTTATTTCTGAGATTGTTCCAAAAACTATTTCTTGCATTTCAGGTTTCCAAACAACTAACTTGAAAAGTGACTTATAGTATGCTGCACCGTCGCCAGGAATTATGATTCCATCTTCAATTTCGCTTACTCCAGCTACAGCAATTACCATTCCCAACTCCTTGTCAAAGTGATTTGTATAACTTTGTTTAAGTTGCTCTTCTACTGCTTGCTTTGTAGGCAAACCAAATAGCTTTGGTTCAACTCTAATAAAGTCTTCAACTTCAATTAAATAGAACATTTTATCTCTGTAATTTTTACTACTTATAATGATAAAAGTAGGTTTATAAAACTTACCCTTAGCAAGTTTTATGGTTCTACCCAGGTAGGGGGATAAAGCTTTTAAAGTTCTTTTTATAGGAATTATTATGGGAAAAGCTAAAGCAAGATCTGAATCTAAACATGGAAAAGATAAACGAGTTCATAAAAATGATTATGCTACATGTAGTAAGGCTAGACAAGTAGCTGCTGAACTTAATGTTGATGGATCTAGGACAAACATACCAGTTATAAGAAGTGAATCAGGTGGTGGAAGAAAAGACACTGGATTTTGGAGAGGGTTTGGGGATGCTTTTGGAAATAGATCTTACGATACTAGCAGAGTTTATGGAGAAGTGTATGATTCTTCTAGAGATTATAGAGAAAGAGAAAGCGGAAGGATTCTTTAGGTTTACTTTATTTTTGTTTCTTTTTTCTGTTAAATACCCAATTACCAAATTTGTATACTCCATAGGTTATGAAAAGAGCTGCAAAAATGTCGATTGTATAATGTGCATGCATCAGCATAACTGTTGATGCTAGAATTATTGTTGCTGCTAGGAAAAACCATTTTATCTTTTTGTCCTTAAATAACCAAAATCCTAAAAATGCAAAAGCGGTATGGCCAGAAAAGAATAAATCATTTTGAAAGCTGAAAAAAGCTGGCCCTGCCGTAATAAGATAGGTAGTATCTAAAGGAGTTAACATTGGAGTTAAGCATAGGAAAATGTCTCTTACAATGTTTAGAATAGCCATCTGAAAGATAACAATATGAAGATTTTTTGGTTGGAAAAATAAAGGATAAAGCAACAAAATAGCAAAAACTATCCAAAGACCTGGACCGTAGAGGAAACCTAAATCAATTGATTTAGTGTTATCAATGATTATGTCTGCTGGGAGACCTCTTGCAACAGTATCTACATATAAGCCAACATAGTGGTATAAGACTGCAGAAACAATCAGAAAAATAACAGACAATAAAATCAAATATTTACGTTTAAAAAGTTCTTTTTCCCACTGATTATAATTAAATTTAATCTTAGCCATTGATGTTTATACTATAGCTATCCTCTTTTTATTCCGAATAGTTAAGAATTTTGGTTTTAAATTGCTTTGGGTTAGCTTGTTTATCCTAATTTTAAGGTCTTTATCAAGTGTGGCTACACATAGCTCACTTTTTATTGTAGAAATATGTTCAACAATTGCTGAATCTGCATCTTTTTTGTTTGAGTTTATAATTTTTATTTTCTTATTTTTTAATAAAACCAATGCTAATTCTGCGGATTCTCTTTCTGTTATTTTTAATTCTTTTTTTTCTTTTAATATTTTTAATTCATTGAGAACTTGTTCTGGAATTTTAATTGTATATAGCCCAAAAAGTTCATCTAACTGTGAGAATAAATCTATCTTTTGTTTAACACAAGTCAGGATAAAGTTTGTATCTAGCAAGATTTCCATGATAGCTATAGGAAAGAATAGTATATAAAATATTTCTTAGTAAATATTTTATGAGGCGAAAAGCTTAAATATTAAATATTAACCAGATTAGCATGAAGTCAAGAAATGTTAAACTAGGATTTGGAATAGGGTCTCTTTTGATACCTTGTATAGCAATGATAGTTGCATTTAATATGGGTAGGTCTCACGAGGCTGCTAATCAAGCTAGACATAACCACTTAGTAGATAGAGTTGCTATAATTGCTGACACAAATAATGATGGAGTAACATCTCCTGAAGAGTGGGCAAAAGTATATAGAGAAACTGGCGTATATTTTGATTATTTGCACCCTAGAGAGTTAAGTGATAAACAACTTGGCAGTTATTTAGATGCTCATGTAGATAGAATCATAGAAAGAGAAGCAAAATATGGTGCAAATTTAACGTAAAATTTTTACATAATTCTTTTCAATATATGCTTTAAGTAAATTAATTGAAGGAGGGTTAAATCGATTTATTTATAAACAGATTAGGAGTCTGATTATTATGGGCGCGTAGTTTAATGGTTAGAATTTTCGGCTCCAGACCGAACGATGAGGGTTCGATTCCCTCCGGGCCCATAGCTATGTCGGAGGGAAGTATTCAGTTGGTTTCTTAGAAAACAACTTACCAAGAATCATTGATTCTTGTGGACCTCCGGGCCCATTTTATATAAAAAAGAGTACAAAAAGGTTTATAAACGCTCAAATCTGGGAGAATTTCATGGCAATAAAGAAAGACCCCTATGAGAAACATGCTGCAGGATTCAAAAATGAGAAAGATGTAGAGGAAGAACTAGAGGAAGATGGTGAAAGAATAGATGAGATAGATAAGGGTCACTTTGAAGATGATGATATTGATAAAGAGTTGGAAAATGATTTTGAAGATGATGATTGGTAAACCTTTTATTAATATGGTTGATTATAGAATAATTTTGAAATTACACCATAATTGTTTGTGTTTACGCAAAACATCCCTAACTAATTTAGATTTAAGCATATTTATAGATTAATATAAATTCATGAAGTGATGTGCGTGGAATGAGCTATTGTTTATAACTTTTCAGAAGTTTTCTTAAGATATTTTTATAGACTAAGCTTTTTCAACTTTTATTGCATTAACTGGACAGATATCTTGTGCCTCTTTTGCACATTCTTTATCAGTTTTCTGAGTTTTGAGTTTTGCTTTGCCGTTTTTTAATTCAAAAACTTTATCACAGGTAGCAACACAAGCTCCGCAACCAATGCACTCTTTTTCACTTAAAGTTACTTTGTACATATTAAAAAGAAAAAAACTTAGTTTATAAAGTTTGTTAAGGAGTTTTTATTTTGTAACACCAATTGGTAATAACAAACAAAAAGATTTATATACTGGCCTTTTAGGTTAGTTGGATGGCTCAAAACCTAACATTAATACCAAGAGAAATAGAAGAACTAGAGGGAGCTCTTAAAACACTAAATTTAAATGGTGGGAGTGATGATGAAAAAAGAAGTGTTGCTACAAAACTAGCTGACCTACAATTTAAAGATGGAGACTGGTATGGAGCAGTTCATAATTATGTAGCTTATGGATGTGAAGGAAGAGAGGATAGAATAAGAGAAGCTGCAGCCAGATATAATAATTGGTTATCAAGAGGGCAAGCATTTGCTTATCTTAAAGATCTTGGAAATCTTGTGCCAATTCTTGAAGATTTAAGAGCAAGTTCTGACAGTTGTCTAAATGAATTAATAAGTAGGTTTATTGGTTCGAGGGTAGTTAGTAGATTTGGAGATGAAGAAAAAAGGTGGATTAGTGACAGAGGATTTGATGGACAAAAACCTGGTTTTGTAGATCGTTCTTTAGTTATGGCTCACTCTATTGCAAGGAATTATGATCTTGGAATAGGAATTGCTAAAGGAGGGCTTCCTTTAGCTTATATGTTTAATTTATTTGGATTAGATATTAGAGTTGTTGAATCACATCCAAGATATAATGGAAGAATGAGAAAAATTCCTACATTTAAAGCTCATGATGATATTTCAGATATAAGAGGTAAAAGAATTCTTGTGTTAGAAAATGATACTTTAAGTGGAAAAACTCTTGAAAGAGTGGGTAGTGAATTAGTAAGATATAATCCTGCTACAATAGATGTGGCATTTATTTATGATCCTATAAATCCAAGAACTATGGGAAATGGGACTCGTGTAGATGTTATACCCCGAAGGATATATAGAGAAACATACTTTCCAAAAGATTTTAGTTATAATAGTCTAGGTGAAGCTGTTAAAGAGTTAGAAAGAAGATTAGATGGTTAATTCTTTAGGTTGATTAAATGTAGTAGAAAGATTTAAATAAGTGAGCTCACTTATCAGTTTATGACTAATATAACCCTTTCAATTGATGATGAAGTTTACAAAAGAATGCGAAAATTTTCTGAAATAAGATGGAGTGAATTTGTCAGAAAATGTGTTCAAAAAAGAATCGAAGAGCTTGAAAGTATAAAATCAAGTGTTTTTGCTGATGATAGGCTTCTTGCTGAAAATTGGTTGAGTAAGGAGGATAATGTTGCATGGAAAGATTTGTAAAAGGTGATGTTGTGGTAACTCCTTTTCCCTTTTCAGATTTAAAATCATCAATCAAAAGACCTGCTTTAGTTGTAGCAAATTTAAAAGGTGATGATATAATTCTGTGCCAGATTACTTCAAAAGTTCATCCAGACCCCTATCAAGTTTTATTAAATCAAACAGACTTTTCTGATGGATGTTTAAATATAAATAGTTTCATAAAGCCTTCAATATTATTTACTTTAAGAGAGTCTATAATTTTATATAAAGTTGGTAAGATTAGCAAAAAAAAGATAAAAGAAGTTGAAGATAAAATTTGTGGGATAATTAGAGGTTAGACAAAGGATTATCCGATAACTATTTAAACTTTAAAGACTATTATAATTTATGGAAAAAGAATTGAAAATAACAAAAGAAATAACTCCAAAAGATATGTCTTGTGTACTGGGAGCTTGTCCAGCAATATTTGAAACAAATAACAGTTCTTATGCTGTAATTGGGAAAGTGTTAGATGCAAAGAATTTAGGAATTGAAAATAGACTTGGTAAAAATGAAGTTTTAATTGAAGTTCCTAAAAAATTAATTGATAAAAAAATTAGTCACTAGTTAACAAAAAGTTTAATCACTTGCTTTACTTTTTATCTTTCCAGTGCTTGTGATGCTTAGAAATATCATTTTCCCAGAGAGAATCTGTCATCTTTTTCATTTTCTTTGAGTAATCATCAAGATGTTTCTTAACATTTTTATCTCGGACAATATCATAACTTCCATTGTATGAGGGTTTTGCACCATACTTTTCCACTAGGAACCTTGAAACTTCTGGATTATCAATTATTGCACAGGGAGTTAGAAGGTTTTTATTATCACAGTATGGTTGAGCTTCTTGAATAGCCTTGAAGAATGGAGATTGAATAACATCTACTAATTTCTTTCCTTTGATGTTATCTACTGAAAACTGGAAAAATACGCATGGTTCTACATTTCCTTGGCAGTTAATATGAAAGTATCCACCAGGTCTTGCTCCAGCCATACAGCCTCCAACAAACTGACCATCATTCCAGAAATCTCCCAAGAAAATAGGTTTAGTATTTCTTACTTCATTTACTTTTAATCTTAGTTTATTTCTTTGTTCTGGAGTAGACATAAGGCTTACATCTGGCTTTCTTCCGATTGGTATGTACTGGAAAAACCAACCAAATGAAGCTCCCTTAGCAATCATTAGATCAAAAAATTCATCGGACATTATTACTTCTGAATTCTTTTTTGTTGGTGTGGCTGAGAATCCAAAGATTACTCCAGCTTCTTTTAGATTATCCATAGCTTCCATTACTTTTTTAAATACTCCCTTACCTCTTCTCAAATCTGTTTCTTTTTCAAGACCTTCAACAGAAATTGCAGGAGCAACATTACCAAGCTCTGCAAGTTTTCTTGCTAATTCTTTGTTGATTAAAGTACCATTTGTGTAGACTTGAAATTCCATATCATTGTGCTTCTTAAATAAATCAAGAATTCCAGGGTAAACAAAGGGTTCTCCTCCAGAGATTGTTATAAAGTAGATTCCAAGCTGTTTAGCTTCTGTAAGTATTCTATCAACTTCTTCGTATGGAAGAGTTTCATCCATTGAATATTCGCTTGCATAGCAACCAACACATTTAAGATTACATTTTGCAGAAGGACTAATTACAAAAAAGAAAGGAAGTCTAAAACCAAGTTTTTTTTCTAGTTTTCTCTTTTGTTTGACACCGATTATTCCAGCATTAACAAAGAAATTTTCAACCATCTTTTTCTTAACATTTGGAGAAGCTCTTCTAAAGGCCTCTTTTACCAATTGAATAGCCGGATGTTTACTTTTAAATGCCTCAATAATTGCATCTGCTTGTCTTTTTGTATCTGGGTCACGTATAAGAAATCTCTTTCCTAATTTAACTGCACGGATAAGATTCTCATCAGAAGCTGTAGCAGCTAAATTGATAATTTTTCTCAGGGTTGCTCTTTTAATTGCTTGAATCATCACTTACTCCTATAGTTTTGAATATAATTTGTAGTATATAAATATTTATTTCTTAGACTTATTTGCTTTTTCTGGAAAGTCTTTTTTCCAAACAGGATCGTATAACTTTTTAACTTCTTTAGAATATTTATCCATTCCTTTCATTATCTTTTTATCTTTGATTATTACATCTCCTCCAGGGTGAGTTGTGTGACAATTAAACATGCTAAATATATCTCTAGCTTCTTTTGGATTGTCAATCCACATGCAAGGCATGTAATGATTCTCATTAAATGGTTGTCTTTTTCTAAGCTCTTTAAAGAAATCACTTTTCATTATTTCAATTAGGGGTTTGTTTTTTATGTTATCGACTGCCATGTGAGTAAATATGCATGGTTCAACATCTCCTTTTGATGTTATGTGGACGTAATGTTTACCAGCTATACAGCCTCCAACATAGGGAGCATCATTCCAGAAATCAACTATAAAAATTTGCTTTGTATTTCTAACATGTTTCCAACGATCTAAAAGCATCAATCTTTGTTTTGGAGTAGGCATTAATTTTAAGTTTGGATCTTCTCCGACAGGCATATAAAGGAAGTGCCAAGCAACAAAGGCTCCTTTAGAAATCATAAAGTCAACATATTCATCACTGCTAATTAAATCTGCATTTTTACTTGTTACAACAACTGAGTAACCAAACGGAACTCTGTATCTTTTTAGTAAATCCATAACTTTCATGGCATTATCATAAACACCTTTTCCACGACGAGCATCTGTTTCTTTTTTATAACCTTCTACACTAATTACTGGAATTATATTGCCTAAATCCCTAATTTGTTTAACTACCTCTTCAGTCATTAATGTCCCATTTGAGTAAAACTGAAAGAATGATTTATTATGTTTTTTACACATTGCAAATAGCTGATCTTTGATAACTAGGGGTTCTCCACCAAGTATTGTAAAAAGAGCAGTGCCCATTTTTTCTCCTTGAGTAATTATACTGTCAAAAGTTTCAATTCCTAGATCATCCTTCATATCATATTTTCCAGCATAGCAACCAATACATTTAAGATTACATCTCATTGAAGGGGAGATTAAAATTGAAAATGGGGCACAACTTCCGCTTTCTTCAACTTCTTGTCTTACTTTTTGTCTTTGAATAAGGCCTCTAATAAGTAAGTTTTCAATGAATTTGTCTCTACAGTTAGGATCCATATCTTGAACAATACGTCTCATAAATTTAACAGCTGGATGATCTTCTTTAATTAATTTTTTGACTTGTTCAATTGCGCTAATTGTAGTTTTATCAGAAGTAAACTTTTCAAATACATTTGCAATTCTTATCATATTTTCATTAGAAAGATTGCTAAGACTAAGCAAGATTTTTTTAACTAGCTTCGCCTCTGCTTTTTCTTTTAACGATTGATAAACACCCATGGAAAAGAGAGGAAAATTGTGTTTTTAAAGGTTATTGATTGGTTGTGAGTAACAAACAATGACTAACTGGTAGAATTCTGAATTTCTAGATCTTTATACTGTTTATACACATGCTCTTTAAGCTCATCCAGGAGTTTTTTGTTCTCGGGTTTTAAAAGATGAGAATATCTGCCTTGAAGTTTAAAGTATTCCTCTAAACTAATTGGAGATTCATTTTTTGTTAAAATTAATTTTCCGGTTATTATTTCATACAATGGCCAGACATTTGATTTGAATGCCAATAAAGCTAAGTCATAGCTCATGTCAGCTGTCATTTTCCAACCTGGAATACATGGACATAAAATCTCAATATATGATGGTCCGTTAACATTTAGGGCAAATTTAATTTTTCTGTAGAGATCTGGTAAATTATGCAATGAAGCTGTTGCTACATAGGGAATATTATGTGCAGCAATAATTTTTGACAAAGGTTTTCTATACTGAGATTTTCCAATAATCTTTGAGCCTATTGGTGTTGTTGTAGTCCAGGCATATTTTTCAGTTGCGCCTGAACGTTGAACTCCGGTATTTTCATATGCTTCATTATTAAGACAAATGTACAAGAATTTATGACCTCTTTCCAGAGCTCCTGAGAGAGATTGAAGCCCTATATCATATGTTGCTCCGTCTCCGCCAAATGCAATTACATTAACGTCATTTTTTCCTTGAATGTTTAAACCTTCCCTAATTCCACTTGCTACTGCAGCAGCATTTTCAAATGCTGTGTGAATGTATGGAACTTTCCAAGATGTTAATGGAAAGGGTGTAGAGTAAACTTCTGGACAACCTGTGGCTTGTACAACAACTGTATTTTTTCCTGCAGCTTTTAGAACATGTCGTATTGCTATGGCTTCACCACAACCTAAACATGCTCCGTGACCTGGAGAGAATAATTCTTCCTTTGGTATTCCGGCTATTAGATCATTATTATTTAAGTCAGCCATTCTATCTCCTGCAAATTAAATGCTTTTTCAATATGCTTTTCTGTAACATCTCTGCCACCAAGGCCAGCAATATAACCTTTAACATTTAATTTTTGTTTATTATTTGAGATTTGGTCAAATAAAACATCTCTAATCTCTGTGAATAGAACACCTTTATTTCCTACTGAAATATCTCTGTCAAGGATTATTAAATTTTTTAACTTTTTACATGTGGAGATTAAACTTTGAAAATCTTTTCTTGGAAATGGTCTAAATAGAGATATCTTTATCATTCCAACTTTTTTACCTTGCTTTCTTAGATCGTCAATAACTTTTCTTGTTGTTCCGCAAATTGTTCCCATGCAAACAATTATTTTTTCTGCATCTTTTGTTTGATATCCCTCAAAAAATGAATAATTTCTTTTGAACTTTTTTGAAAATTCGCTTTGAACTTGTTTAATTGTGTTTAGGGAAGATAAAATATCATCTTGCTGTTGTTGTTTTATTTCCATGTAATATTCTGGTGAGGCAACAGAGCCCAGAGTAACTGGTTTTTTTGGATCTAGTGGAAATGGAAATTTCAATGGCGGTAGAAAAGAATCAACCTCTTCCTGAGAGGGCATGTCAACATTTTCAAAGACATGAGTTAGGGTAAAGCCATCCATACAAATCATGCTTGGAATTAGAACTTTTTCAGAGATTTTAAATGCTTGAATCATTCTGTCTACAGATTCTTGAGTAGATTCTGCATAAAACTGTAGCCAACCCGAATCTCTTTCAGCTATTGAATCACTATGATCATTCCAAATGTTTATTGGAGCTGATAGAGTACGATTTGCTACCATCATTACAATAGGAAGTCGCAAACCTGCTGCGATAAATAACATTTCACTCATGTATTTTAATCCTTGGGAAGATGAAGCTGTGTAAGTTCTAACACCTGTGGCAGATGAACCTATTGCTGCACTCATTGCTGAATGTTCTGATTCAACATTTATTATTTTAGCATCAATCAAACCATTTGCTGCAAATTCAGTCATTGCTTCAGCATTGTGAGTTTGAGGAGTTATTGGATAAATTGGAATAACTTTAGGTCGACATAATCTAACTGCTTCTGCGACTGCCCGTGATGCTTCTTGAATTGATTGTGTCATTTTAATATTTTTCCCATGATGTATGTATCTGAATATTTTCCATTGTCAAGTAACATGCCTACTTTTTTTGTTCCTTCAATTTTAAAACCACATTTTTTTGCTAATTTAAAAGAGGGAATATTTTTTATAGACATTTCAGTATCTGCTTTTTTAAATCCTCTTTCTTTTGCATATTTCAATGCTAAATTTAATAATTTAGTTCCAATGCCCCTTCCTTGATAATCTGGATGTACCATCCAACCAAATTCAACTCTATGTTTTAATTTATTTTCTTTAGTTCCATGAAAAAACACTCTGCCAATAATCCTATCATTATCCAAGGCTATAAGATTAAAACTATTTGAAGATTTGTCGGAAAGTCTTTTCCTTAATTTTTTAACTCCTTCCTTATCATATAATTTATCTGAGCCCATATACAAAAACTTTTTTGTTTTTAATCCATAGTTAAACAATTCGGCAATTCCCGTTTCATCTCCTACTTCAGCTTTTCTAAATATAATTTCATTTTTCATTTTTCAACCTCAACCATTTTTATACATTTAACAGGACATATTTTTGCACAGATTCCACAACCTTTGCAAAATCGTTCTATATTTTCAAAGTAACCTTTATCATTTTGTTTAAATGCAATGTCTGGACAATATTGCCAGCATTTTGCACATTTTATACATTTTGAGTAGTCTGTGATTGGTTTGAAATTTCTAAAGCTAACTTTCTTTGCAATTTCTGAATTTCCTACAGTTGTTATTGCTGCGCCAGTGTTTATCTTCATCTTTTTTTTGGTTTGGTTTGTCATTTTTTCCATTCTGTTTTTAGTAATCCGGTAATATATTCATCATGAATCCTGCCTGTTGCTTTTGATTTTACGGCTTTTCTTCTCATACCTTCAATTTTAAAGCCGAATTTTTTCTGCATCTTAAAAGAAGAAGGATTTCCTTTAAAAAATCCGTGCTCAATTTTTCTCAATTTTAACTTCTCAAATGCAAATTTTAGTTGTGCTCCAAAGGCTTCTGATCCATACCCTAAATGGTGGTATTTTTCATTAATCCAAATACCTCCTCCGGCTATGCCATTAAATTTATCTATATTATTTAGCCCTATCCCTCCAATAACTTTTTTCTCCGATTTAAGTTCAATAGCAAATTCATAAGATTTCTTATCTTTCTTTTTAGCATTTTCAATACAATAATTTACCCACCATTCAGCATCTTTTCTAGTGTATGGATAAGGAAGTAGGGCCATCCACTTTGAAACATTTAAATTATTTGCACCTTCTATTATATCATTTATATCTTTTTTATTCCATTCTCTTAAAATTAGTCTTTTAGTTTCAAGTTTCATCTTAAATTTTTTCCTTTATTATTCTTTACTTCTTCATAGGTTTCTCTTACCGCTCTCTTGTTTTGTTCGATTAGAGCGGGTTTATTTTTGAATTTGTCTTCAATTGCTCTTTCTAGAGATTCTAATTTTACTATATTTGTGAAAGCTGCAAAGGCTCCTAGAATGAGAGTGTTTACTATTGGCTTGCCAAATATTTTTATTGCTCGAGATGTAACATCCTCTGTACAACAGCCTTTAATCTTTTGACTTGTGTTAATTATCATTGTTTTTTTAACACCTTTGGAAGCATTAACTAACTTTATGAGTGAGGGATCAAAGATAATTGCATAATCTGGATTGTAAATTTGTTGACGTTCATTTATTGGTTTTGTTGAAATTCTTACAAATGATGTACTTGGTGAGCCTTCTCTTTCAATTCCAAAAAATGGAAATGCCTGAACATATTTTCCTTCATAAAAAGCTGCAATTGCAAGAAGTTGTGCAGTTGTTACTGCTCCCTGACCTCCACGACCGTGAATTCGTATTTCTATAAGCTCTTCACTCTTCTTGTTTTTAGTCTCTTTTTTAGTGGCTTTAACCATTTAATATAAACTAAATGAGCATATATAAAAGTTATTAATGAATTAGGCGTTTAATGTTCTTAGAGATTCAAACCAACCTATAAGTCCATTATAAGGTTTTTGTTTTAGAAACTCTTCAGGGATGCCCAATACTTTTGCTTGCTCAAGAGGTTCTGGATGTCCGCTTATTGCCAAAAATCTCGCTTTTCCAGATTCAACTCTAGGTCTAACTCTCTGATAGATTTCAACTCCGTGGGATGAATTGATTTTCCCAGCTTTATTTTGAAGATTGACATCCAGTATATAACCTGCTGCATCCGGAGCTTTTTCTATAGCAATTAACATTTCTTCATATTCATCTACAGCTATAAATGTTACGTAAAGAAAAGCAGCTGTTGAGGTCATTACTTTTCTAGTTCCATCATCATGAAAGCCGATTATTACAAGGGGTTGTCTTTGTGATTCCATACAGGTATTAAAACGAACGATTTAAAAACCTTTCTAACTCTAAAGAATTATCTGAACTCAAAAAAACATAAAACAAGAGGCAAAATGACAGCAATTTGGGATAAATACAAGGATGAATTGATTTTTCATGAAAATGGAGAAAAAATCAGTGTAATTGAGAATTGTATTGATAGACATGCAGCTAAAAATCCAAATAAGACAGCATTTATCTTTGAGGATGGTGGAAAGATTGTTAAATATACATATAAACAGCTACAAGTTGAGGTTAATAAATTTGCTAACTTGCTGAGAGAGAATAATGTTGCAGAAAATTCAAGAGTGGTTATTTTTCTTCCAAAAATACCTGAGGTAGTTATTTCTTTTTTAGGGACTATTAAACACGGAAGCATACCTATGCCTTTGTTTGAGGCATTTCAACAAGAAGGATTGGAATTTAGACTTGAAAGGGGAGATGCCAATGTCTTGGTAACAAATACTGAGTTGTCTAGTAGAGTTGCTAAAGATGTTCATAAAAAAGTCCTAACTTTAAAAAGTGTATTTATTGTTGATTCTCAGGAATATAAAGATAAAATTAAGAAATGTTCTTCTGAGTTTGATAATGTTTTAAAAAATAAGGAAGATACAATGACCATGATTTTTACATCTTCAACAGCAGGAACTCCTGTTGCTGGAATTCAAATTCCTTGTTATAGTATAATTCAACAATATTCAACTGCTAAGCTAGTATTGGACTTAAAAGAAGATGATGTTTATTGGTGTACAGCTCATCCGGGATGGGTTACCGGAAGTATTTATGGCATTATTGCTCCTCTTTTAGTTGGATGCACAAGTTATCTTTATGAAGGACATTTTGATGCTAAAAAATGGATTGACATTATAAAAAGAGAAAAGATCTCGGTTATGTATACTGCCCCAACTGCTCTTAGAATGTTAAAACCCGAGGTTAAAAAGGGAGATTTTGATGGTGTAAAAAATGTTTGTAGTGTTGGTGAAGCTCTGCCAGATACAATATTTAGTTTTTACAAAGAGATAGGAATTGAGATAAATGATACATATTGGCAAACTGAAACTGGTGCCATGATGATTTGTAATTGGCCTGGAATGAAGAAGAAGTACGGAAGTTTGGGAAAGGCAATTCCAGGAATTGAAGCGGAGATTAAAGATGGAACAATTGTCTTTAAACCTGGATGGCCGGCAATGATGACTGGTATCTATAAACATGAAAAAATGTATAAAGATTATTTTAAAAATGGATTATTTCATACAAATGATCTTGCTAAAATGGATAGTGAGGGTTATTTCTTTTTTGAAGGAAGAAAGGATGATATGATTAAAACTTCTGGAGAAAGAGTTTCACCATTGGAGATTGAAGCTATTTTATTGGGGCATGGGGCCGTTAAGGAAGCTGCAGTTATTGGTGTACCTGATGAATTAAAGGGTCAAGTTATTGAAGCTTTTGTTGTGCTAAATAAAAACTTTAATCCGAGTGAAGAACTAAAGCAAGAGTTGAGTTTATTTGTTAAACAAAAGTATGCGGGGCATTCATATCCTAAAATAATAAAATTTGTTCCTAGTCTTCCTAAAACAAATTCTGGTAAGATCATAAGAATGAAGTTAAGGGAAATGAAGGATAAGTAAAATGAAACCGCTAAATTTACTAACTGTTATTTTGGTAGCTATCTTAGTTATTATACCAATAGTAAGTGCTGTTGATTGCCCTAGGGGGATAGTTAATGATTCTTATCCAGGAATTTGCGGACTATATACCGACAGCAATAATAATGAAGTATGTGATTTGTCTGAAGATACAACGACTAATATAGCTGATACTGAAATAAATCCGATTAATATAGCAGAAAAACAAAATTCTATTTTATCAACAAATTATCATTTTGTTCTTATATCTTTAGTTACCATTATAGTTTATCTCTTAAGTTACTTTTTAGCTAAAAAACAAAAATTAAGTGTTGTTTTACACAGAAAGATATGGAATATTATTCTTTTAGTTAGTTTTTTGATTACTGCAGTAACTTCTATTGTTTATTTGGTAAATATTGATCTTGGAATTAATTTTTTGTCAATGTCATTTATCTCGTTTTGGCATATTGAAATTGGGTTGATTATGATATTAATCTCTATTTTTCATGCTCTTTGGCACTTACCGTATTTCAAGAGTTATGTTAAACTAAAAAAGAGTGAGTAACAAAACTTTTTTATAAGCCCAATTCCTTATATTTCTATGAAGAGGCTGTTTAAATTTAAGTATCCAAAAATTGTTTTATTGATATTCTTTATTGTAATAACTTATTTTCTATTTAGCAATCCGGTTGTTAGAGGTTATATAGCTGAACTTGGAAACTTAAGTTATATTGGTTTGTTTATTGGGGGGGCTTTATTTGCATTTGGATTTACTGCACCAATCGGAGCAGGATTCTTTATAACTGCTAATCCTGAAAATCTTATTTTAGCTACAATTGTTGGAGCTTTAGGTGCAGTTGCTGCAAATCTCTTTTTGTTTAGCTTTATAAAATTTTCATTTGCAGGAGAATTTAATAAACTTCTTAAGAGTAAGCTAATTAAAAAGGCTGAAAAAAAGGCTGAAAAAGAAGAGGAGTTCTTTTTTAATCCAAAAGTTGTAAGGAAAATTAATCACTATCTAATTTATGTGTTTGCAGGAATATTAATTGCTTCCCCTTTACCTGATGAATTTGGGACAATTATGTTAACAGGTTTAATGCACGTAAGGGCAGTTGCATTAAGTGTGCTAACTTTTGTACTAAGTTCTATTGGAATATTTATCTTATTTAATATTTAGAATATGATTGCAAACTTTTTTATAAGCTATTTTACTTGACTATATATGCTAAAAGAGTTGAATGCTAATAATTTCTTTGAAAAAACAAAGCTTAAAGATAAAGAAATTAAAGTTGTGGCTATGCTTGCTCCAAGCTTTGCTGCAGAGTTTGATTATCCTAAGATTATTTCTATTTTAAAAAGTTTTGGAGTTGATAAGGTTGTTGAGTTAACTTTTGGGGCAAAGATGATTAATAGATATTATCACAAACAATTGGAGGCTAATAAAAAAAGTAAAAAGCTGATTATTTCTAGTGTTTGTCCGGGTATTGTTTTTACGATAAAACAAAAATATCCTAAACTTGTAAAAAATTTAATCCTTGTTGATAGCCCTATGATAGCAATGGCGAAGATATGCAAAAAAACATTTCCTAAACATAAAGTTCTTTTTATAAGCCCGTGTAATTTTAAAAAATTAGAGGCTGAAAACTCAAAATATGTTGATTTTGTAATTAACTATCAAGAATTGCATAAGCTAATTGAAAAAAACAAGACCACATTAAAAGCTGATGGTTGTGTTTCCTGGGATAAATTTTATAATGATTATACAAAAATATATCCTTTGTCTGGAGGATTATCAAAAACAGCACACCTAAGAGGAATAATAAATAAGAATGAAGTTATGATTATTGATGGAATTAATAATCTTGAAGAATTTCTAAAAAAAACTAAGCAACGCGTAAGATTTTTAGATGTTACATTTTGCAGAGGTGGTTGTATTGGAGGACCTTATTTAAGCAAAAATACTTCTTTGGCAGAAAGAAAGAAAAGATTAATGACCTATATGCAAGTTGCAAAAAAAGAAAAGATACCTGAATGTAGAAAGGGTGAAATTAAAGAAGCTAAGGGAATAAGCTTTGCAAAGACAAAATTTTAATATAATTTCCCGCCCAGAGGAATATCCCAGTCTGGCTTGATAAGGACGCATTCATTGTTTTCATCTGGAAGGCCCAATGTTAAAACTTCTGAGAAAAAGGGTCCTATTTTTCTTGGAGGAAAATTAACAACGCAAAGAACTAACCTGTCTTTTAGATCTTCTTTTTTGTAGTTTTTGACAACTTGAACACTTGATCGTTTTATTCCAATTTCCTTGCCAAGGTCTATTTCCAACTTGTAGGCTGGCTTCTTTGCTTCTGGAAAATCTTCTATCTTGATTATTTTGCCTACTCTTATGTCAAGTTTTTCAAAATCTTCTATTGTGGCCATTGTTTATTAATACGTCTGAAAGTTATAAATTTATTGGATTATAATAAATCTTAAATATTCTCATTAAATTGAATACCTATGGATACAAGAGAATATACAGCTAGAGCTGCTGAAAATATTAGAGCAAGGAGAAATGATCCACAGGTTATAGCTGGCAATATAATAGCTAACCGATTGTTTAGGGAGAGAGCTTCAGCTCTTGAAGTTGCTCAAGCAAGAACTGCTATAAAATATGATTCTATGATATATAGAGGATAATTTTAAATATCATTACATTATTCTAATTTCATGCAAGATCAGTTTTTACGTAGGAAAAAACAGCAGTTTATGAAAGATGATAGAAGCTTGAAGCAGGGTTGGGATGAGAAGATCTTAGGTTTATGTGATAAACTAAATGAGTCGAATGACTATTATACAACCTCAAGTTGTTCTGGGAGAATATTAATTTTGATTGACTCTAAGGAAAAAAGAGATGATTTATTCTTAAAAGTCTGGCATGAAACAATTAGTTTAAACGATTTAAGGGGTGAATTAGATAAGATTAAACTAAAAAAACTGGTTTATTTTAAGCAGGATCCGTGTATATTGCATATTGCCTGCAGAGACCTTGAAAGAGCTCAACAATTGATAGATCTTGCCATTCTTGCTGGGTGGAAAAGAAGTGGAATTATTACGACAAAAAAGAGGTTTATAGTTGAATTAAATGCCACAGATAGAATTGAGTTTCCAGTGATAAATGAAGGAAAATTGCTTGTGAATGATGAATTTTTAGGAGTTGTTGTGGATGAGGCAAATAAAAAGATAAAAGAGTCCTGGGAGAAGATTGCCCGAATAGAGAAAAGCTTATTATCAAGCTAAGCTTTGTATTTCTATGGAAAATTCAATACTAGAGCTAATGAAAACTGAACATGGAGAGATTAGTATCCTTCTTGAAAGTTTTGATATGTTAAATAATATTGACTTTGACAAATCAAAGGAGGCTTTTAGTGTGTTTGAAAAAGAGGTTATAAAACACTTTGACATTGAAGAAAAGTCTATTTTTGTTTTGAATTCTTTGATTATGGATGATGAAATTTCTAAAGTATTTGATTTGATGACTCAACATGGTGCGATAATGGGAATTATTTCACAGATTAAACAAAACATAGAAAATAACAGCAAATCAGACATTACAATTTTAAGAGAAATGCTAAATAATCATGCTAATTTTGAGGAAACTGAGTTTTATCCAAGACTTGATGAAAAATTGAGTGTTCAAGACAAGGAAAACATTATTAAAAAGTTCTTTTCTTGATAAAAAATGATTCTACAATTAAGAATTGGGACAATGGCAAATATTTGTTATATTCTCTGGGATGAGAAAACTAAGGAAGGAGCAGTTATTGATCCTGGCTGGGAATCTGACAAGATAATTAAGCAAATAAAAGATTTAGGGATTAAGCTTAAATATATTTTACTTACTCATCTACATTTTGATCATTACGATTCTGTTCCAGATATAAAAAAAGCTACAAATGCTGAGACAGTGTGTAATAAAAAAGAAAATGTAAGTGAAATAATAGACAAACATGTTAAGGAGGGAGATAGTTTATATCTTGGAAGCAAAAAAATTAAAGTTATTGATACACCGGGACATACTGCTGGAGGCGTATGTTATTTATTTGATGAAAAGTATTTGTTTGCAGGAGATACTCTTTTTTGCAAAGGAGGTTATGGTAGAACAGACTTGCCGGGTGGAAGTGAAAGCCAAATGAAAGAAAGCTTAAAAAAACTAATGAAACTCGATGAAAACATTATAGTTTACCCCGGGCATAACTATAGTAATTGTAGTGAAAGCACAATAAAAAATGAAAAAGAATTTTTGAAGAAATATGGAGTTATTTAGGATTAATTTGGACACTCTCCTTTTGTAAAGGATAAAACATTCTCATCTAGACATGCAAAACATTTATTTGAATAGGTTTTTGCACAGGGATATTTAATGCATTGAATTTTTTGTGGATCAAACCAACCACAAACAGGTTCATAAATCTCACCACAGAGACTTCCATTTCTTGATTCTACTGTACAATTTATGGGCTTATTTTTTAATTCCCCTGTTAATGAAATACTAGTTATAATATTGGGTATAATTAAATATAGGGCTATTAAAATCAGAATAACTATTAATGTAATAACAATTCCTATTTTAAGATTATTTTTATTTGACATTTTATTTAAAAATTTTAATCAAACGGACTATCATGCGAAGCCATACCATGTGATTTCTTGTAAACATCATAAACAGTAAAGCAAAAAGAGTTTGCTGTGTCTGCGGCAAGAGCCCTTAACATTTTTTCTATGTAGTTATCTTTTTTGACATCTTTTTCAGTTAATTCTTCTTTTTTCTTTTCTTCTTTTTTATCTTTTTTCTTGAAGATTCCATCAAAAAGAGCTGAAAATGGATTAGTATCTTGAGCTTTCTTTTTTGCTTTTTCCTCTTCTTCTTTTTTTAGTTCATCTTTTGTTTTTAAAAAATGGTCTAGGTCTTTTTTTAGTTCATCAAGACTTTCTGCTGTTGTGCCTTGGATGTACTTTAAAACTTCCTCAAGATCAGATTTTGTAAGTTGCTGTTCAAAAAGTTTTAGTTCTTCATCATTCATGGTATAGGCTTTAAACTTAACATTGGCTCGACCGCCAAATGCCCAGTGTTGAGTTTGACCCACCTTTTGAGGTATGCCCCTAAACCTAAAATCAATAACTACAACTGAGAAATATTCTCTTTTTGGTTTTTTAACTCCTCTTGGAATTTTAGCTGACAGAACTGCGTCCTCAAAGTCTACGGATTTTTTTCCCATAATTGTTAGCTCTAACCAGGTTGTGTTAAATGCTGTAACCATTGCAGGATTTCTTCCTTGATCTTTCATTTCAAGTTGCGCAGCTGCCTGTAAATAGGGCCTAACCCATCTGGAGTATAATTGAAGAACATTAACCTGAGATTTAAGATAGTTTTTTTCAATGTTATACCTTTTTCTTAGTTCTTGCTCACTAAGCTCTTTCCATGTTAAAAATTCTGCGAGTCTTGGCTCTAAAATTCTTATTACTCTGTCATTTAGGTCTAATTTTTTAGCTGCTTCTATAGATTTTGCCATCATGAATGCATCTCTCAGAGTTACAAACATTAAATTTCCTGAAGCAAGTGCATTTATGCTGCCCTGACCTCTTTTAATATCAACATTATCCATCCAGATTTGCTTTAGAGCCAGTAAACCAGACTCTGCTTTTAGAGCATCTTTAGATTTTGCAGCATCATAGTGTTCGAGTCTAATTTCAAAGTCCTTTAGATCATAGATAATATTGATTATGCTTCTAATCACAGTGTTAACTGTTCCTAAATTTTCTGAAACATTTTTTTGCATTTGGGTCTTTTTTACCCCCATCTCAGAAAAATACCCGCTTCCAGGAGTTGCAGAAAAGTTATCAACAAGCTTTTCAACCTTGTTTCCAAAAAGATTATTCATCATGTCTACAATCCAAAAGTAAACTGGTTCAAGAGTTTCTGATGGAGAATCATAGGTGATCTCATACTCTTTTGTTGGGGATGCCGTACCTTCTCCCTGAGTTTTTTTAAGTACTTTTTCAATTATACTACTAATAGAAATATCTTCAGCCATAGTCTTAACTAGATATCTTTTTACACCTCATTATTATATGTGTTTTATAAATTATTTAAACTTTCTCTTTTATAGACAATTTCACTTTTACTATAAATATCTGAAATTGTCTTATTAGAAAATTCTAACACCCAGGTCTATGATGTAACTGGAGGTTTATGCGAAAACAATGATAAATTTGCAATCAATCGTCCTCTTCCACAAATTAATGAGGGAGATGTAGCTGTGATACATAATGGTGGGGCTCATGGTTTTCCTATGGGTTTTCAGTATAATGGAAAATTAAGATGTGCAGAATATTTATTTAAAGAAGATAAAAGTGTAAAAATGATTAGAAGAGGAGAAACTCCAAAAGATTATTTTAGAACATTATTTTTTGAGGGTTCAGATTTTCCAGATTTTAAGTAGATTTAAATAATCTTTCTGCTGTTTAAGGTAATGAAAGAGTGGTTGACTTATTTAATTGGTGTAATTGTGTTAGTTTGTGGAATTCCCATAGGATTAATGCTGAAAAAAGCTACAAAGGAAGAGCTAAAATCTGGGAAAAAATACTTTAAGATAATATGGATTGGTTGCTTGATTTTAGCGGTAATTGCTGCTTTTGTTCCAATTGCAGTAGTTTTGAAAAGAACAGTTATCTTTAGTTTGTTATTTATTGCTATTGTTAGCTTTATCAGCTGGAAGAATTAAATTTAAACTTTTAAGCTGTTTGAGGTTGTGCTGGTGCTCCTGTTTGATATGGAAGATATTGAGAAACTGTCTCCCAAGCTCTAGTGAAAAATCCTTTTCTTTCTTCTTTTACTCCAACAGCTCTTGATAGATAATTAGGGTATCTAGTGCTATTTACCATTCTTTCCAAGGTAGCCTTTTTATGTTTACTAAGACCAAAAATAGGCACAGAATTTACTAAGTCTTTTTCTGCTGTAATTCCTCCCTGTGGACTTTCTCCATTAATTAACATTCGTTCTAGTTGATACATTTGTGTATCTTTCTTTTTCCAGTCCCACATATATTCAACGCTATTTTTAACACCTCTAGCAAAAGCAAAAGCTTGTGAAAGAATCCCGGGTTTTGACTCTTCTCTTTTCCAAACAGTTGTGGGTGCTCTCGAAGATTTATGGGCAACACTACAATAAATTCCACTATGAGTGTTTCTTAGATAATCTGTTAAAGATTTATTAATTCTCTGGGCTTCTGACTGAGTAATAACTCCACTTCTTAGAGCGCTGTTAATACGACTTGCATATGTTTCCTCTTCAGAAATAATCCCCTGAGGACCATCATAATCCTTTCCACCAACTAGAGCTCTTACATATTCGTATTGTCCAAGAGTTAAGTTTTCTGATCTTTGAAGATGACTATAAAGCTTTTTTAAGGCTGCCCGAGGATTATACTCCCATGCACTATCTTCTAGAAGAGCACTCATTTGACTTTGAAATCTAACTTCCCAAAAATTGTTTGCACTAAGTCTATCGGTGTTAGTTTTAGTTGCAGGTGAATAATTTGTCATTTTATATTAATAAATCAAGCTTTCTTAAGCTTTATAAGGCTTTCTAATGTTTATTCTATAAAGAAAATGGTGAAAGAAAAATTAGCTATTAAACAGTTAAATGAACTCAAAAAGAGAATAATTGCTAAGAGACTGGCTGCTGATGGTTGGAATTCTGAGTATAAAACACTTATTTCCATATTAATGTCTGCAAGGACGAGGGATGAAACAACAATAAAGATTGCTAAGATTTTATTTAAGAAATATCCAAGTGCTAAAAGCTTGGCTAAAGCAAAGTTGCCTGATGTTGAAAGGATAATAAAGCCAGTTAATTTTTATAGAAATAAGTCAAAAAACATAATCAATTGTGCAAAACAAATTGCTAGTGAGTATAATGGTAATATTCCTCATGAATTTGACAGATTAATTAAACTATCTGGTGTTGGAAGAAAAACTGCAAATGTATTTTTAGCAGTTTATGGACATGATGCTATTGGTGTGGACACACATCTTGCTTACTGCTCTAGGAGACTTGGATGGAGTAAAAATATAAATCCGAAGGACATAGAGCAAGACCTAAAAAAATTATTTCCTAAAACTTACTGGAGACGACTTAACTGGATAGTTGTTAGTTTTGGACAAACATACCGAAGTCGTAAAGAAAAAAATAAGATATTGGACAAAATAAAAAGAATCTAAATATTACTTCGAATTTCCATGATTGGTTATTATAACTATTTTTTTTAATCTTTCTGCTTTTAATGGTGAAGTAAATCCAATTTCTTTTTGAAATTTCAAGAAGTTGCTTTTTCTAAATATGTCAAAATAAAATCTATCTTTGTTTCGTTTTTTGTATCTTTTAACTTCACCTGAAGAAATATCAAATTCTAATAATAACTTCCGAAATGTCTCTAAAAACTCCTGTCTATCTTGAAATAATCTGATGCTCTTTGTCCCAACAGAAGATTCATCATCATAAAATGCCCTTATCAATCCTTTTTTAAATTCTTTATTGGTATTTAATATCTGCAGATTAATTTTTTTATCTTTACCAATTGCAAAGTTATCAAAAATTGTGTTTAAAAATATCCCTAAAATTGTTGGATAAAATAATCCGCAATTTCTTCCATCTTTTAATTCATCTATAGAATTTAATCGTTTATCCCAATGAGTATCTCCAAATATTGGTGTTGTTTGCATCCAAATCCGCGGGTTAATATCAAATATTTCTTTTATGTTATTTGAAAATTCTTTAAGCAATTCTTTTTCAGAATTTGAAAAACAAACTTGTAAATATTTTTTATCAATTGATCCATCTCCATAAATATGTCCAATTATTGATCCAAGTTGTTTATTTAGTTTAATCGGAAACTTTGGAGAAATCTTCATATTCTTTCCATTAAGACCAATAAAAGTTATATTTTCTTGAACTTCTTTCAAAGATATACTAGCCAATTTGGTTATTATCATTAATTTACTAAATGGTATAGTCTTATCATATTTGGTCCATCCATAAATAGTATTACACAGGTATTTATTACTTAGTTCTAAACCAATTTTTTTAATGAACTTAGAATTACAATGAGGTCTACCATCATCAGCTGCTTTTATTAATAACGCTTGCAGAAAAGAGTTATCAATTTTTATACTAAAATTATAATTAGAACTCTGTATACCCTCCAGTCCAATTTCCTCTTTTTCTATCATAATTAAAAGAGTAGAAAAGACTATTTATATTTTTCTACTCACGTCTTATGTATTTTAGGACTTTAGTCGGTTTTGGAAGAAGTTATAGTAGAAGTAAACAGGATGAAATAATAGGAAAGTTAAAAAAGATAAGGTAGATTAGATTTCTATGCAGCTAATATCTCAAATTGAAAGTTTGAAAAATAGTCCTATAAGAGAGATAGTTGAGAAAAGACTTAATGAGTTTGAAAAATTAGGTGAAGGAGATAACAAAAATTGGTATTCTGAGTTGTGTTTTTGTATTCTTACTGCAAATTCTCGAGCTGCCAGTGCAATGCGAATACAAAATCAAGTTGGAGCTATGGGTTTTCTAATGTCTCCTAAAGAAAACATTGCTCATGTGATTAGACTGAATAAACATAGATTTCATAATAACAAGGCAAAATTTATTTGTGAGGCTAGAAAATATTCCAACATTAAAGATATTCTTAAAGATAAAACTGAAATTGATGCAAGAGAGTGGCTAGTTGAAAATGTTAAGGGTCTTGGTTATAAAGAAGCAAGTCATTTTTTGCGTAATGTTGGAAATAAAAACATTGCAATTCTTGATAGACATATACTCAATTTAATGGTTGAGAATAAACTTCTTGATATAAAACCTGCTAGTTTAAACAAGAAAAATTATCTTGAAATTGAAAAGAAGTTTAATGAACTTGCAGATCAATTAAAGATGTCCATGGCAGAACTTGATCTTTATATGTGGTATATGAAGACAGGTGTTGTTTTGAAATAGAAAATATAATTAAAATTTACTAAAACCAAAAAATTCTTCTGGAATTGCTGCCCTAGCTGTTAATTCAACTAAACAACCTTCTCCAGGCAAAGGTAATCCTGGAACTTCTCTAAATGTTCTTGCAGGATATCTTGAATTTCCCATAAAAAAGCTAGAATATGCATCTTCAAAGGCTTTTTTATGTTCAGCAGTCATATCAACCATATCAACTTGCACATGTGTAAGAAGACTTCCTGAACCGACTCTTAAAGTAAGTCCACGACCAATTAAATCATCTAATATTCCACCAATATTTCTTAATGCTTGTTGTGATTGAAGAGAATAATCTGCATGGGAAGTGCCAGGTTTAGTTTGTCCAGGAACTAAAACTAAAGGATCATCTTGTCCATCAGGTACATTACCAGTTTGTCCTGCAAAGTCTACTAAATAAATACTCCCAACTTTAGTAACAACAGCTTGAGAATAATTACCGGGTTTAGGAGCTTTATCTGAAAAAACATCCCACATAACATTTGGAATTCTTTCTCTAGGGGTTATCATAAAAAAGTAATAATTATTCTCTTTTTAAAGATTTATATAGCAAACGATAATTATTGAACAATTATTCTACCTTTCATATTAGTACGGATTTCAGAATGGTAATTGTATACTCCGGTTGTATTAAACATATGGATAAAGGTATCTCCATTTTTTAAAATTGGTGAATTTAATTCATTTCCCGAATCAGAGGTGACTGTACTTGTAAAGTTATCACAATTACTCCAAGTGATTATATCTCCTTTATTAACGGTTATTTCAAAGGGAGTAAAGGTTAAATTTTGAATAGTCACTGGATAGGTCTTTGATTCATTTTGAACAGGTTCTGGAAGAGTTTTGTTAGGTGGATTGTAAACTGGTGTTACTGGTTGCCTCATGTGAGAAACTATTAGGAAAGCAACGCCTACAACAAGGAGAACAATTACGATAAAACCCAGAGCAGTTTGCTTGTCCATCTTTCTATTGAGAAAAGGGGTAGTTGATATTTAAAGGTTGTTGTTATTATAAAATGTTAAAAGAATAAATTTAAAAATAACTGGCTTTTGTTTAGTTTATGGCAAGACAAAAGAAAGATGAAGGTGGTTTAGAAGAGCTAGCAAAAGATTATATTGGGAGTAATGGATTTATGATAGCCTTTGCAATCTTAGCATTTTCACTTTTATCTGGCTGTGGGATTTATAACTATCTTAGTGACCTTGGTGAAGCTGCAAAAATAACCGCTAAGTCTAATATTCCCCCTCAGAAAGAAGTTTATAGATTAGATGGCCATGGCAAGTATGTTAAGTTTGATTCTTCTACTCCGAGATATATTCCTGGAAAGTAATGCTAAATTGTCTTAACGAAAATTAGTGTGTATAAAAGCCTTAAACTATAGAAAATCAAGAATAATCCGGCTACCAGAGAGAGATATCTTAAATATTTTTTACTAATTACCTTTTTGCCTAGGCCTGCAACAATTGCATATGCTGCAAAAACTAAAAAGTCTCCTAGCAAGATTCCAGAACTTACAAATAATGATGCGCCCTGTGCAATAAATCCGCCAATAATGCCTGCCCACAAAAAGAAGTTCAAAGGATTAACAAATGTTAGAATATATCCTGAGATAAATGCGCTTTTGTAGATACCTTTTTTATCACTAATTTCTGATTTTTTGAAAAAGTCTCTTAAATTATCAACACCCAGATAAAAAAGAATGATAACTCCTAAAATTCCCAGTACAAAGTAAACTGTTTGATTTTTTGAGAATTCAGCTAGACCAAGGTAAACAATGACAAAATATGTTAATTCTGCACTAATTGCTCCCAATGTTGTTTTGGCAGATTCTAAAAACCCTTTATTTAACCCTCGCCTAAAAATTTCAACACCTACCTGGCCAAATGGTAATGTTAAAGCAACACCTAAAATAAATGCATCTAAAAAGGTAACCATTTAAATTTTAAAAAAGGGTAGTATATAAAATTATAGAAAAGTTATAAAAAGTCATTTTATGTTTGTTAACTATGACATTTTACTTAATAGGACTTGGACTAGATGTTCGTGGAATTTCTTTGCATGGTAAGAAAATACTAAAGAATTGCAGGAAAATATATTTGGAAAATTATACTGTTGACTTTCCCTATACTAGGAAAGAACTTGAAAAAGAATTGAAGATTAGGGTTATTGAAGCTAATCGCGAGATGGTTGAAAGTGAAAATTTAATTGAAGAGGCAAAAAAAGCAAAAGATGCTGTTGCTCTGCTTGTTTATGGAAGCCCGCTAATGGCCACAACACATATTTCTTTGATTAATAGAGCTAGAAAAGATAAAGTAAAATATAAAGTAATTCAGGCGGCAAGTATTTACGATGGAATTTGTGAGACAGGGTTACATATCTATAAATTTGGTAAAACTGCTAGCCTTCCACGCTGGCAGAAAAACTTTACTCCAGAGAGTTTTATTGATATAATTAAAGAAAATAAATCAATTAAAGCGCATACGCTACTTTTAGTGGATATTGGTTTAAAATTCGATGAGGCAAGAGAACAGCTGGAAAAAACTAAGTATAATTTATTTGATAAAGAAAAAATAATTGTTTGTTCAAAGATTGGTACAAAAAGATCTAAGATTTTTTATGACAGATTGAAAAATATTGATGAAAAAAAGATTGACCTGCCCTATTGCATAATTATTCCTGAAGAATTGCATTTTTCTGAAGAAGAAGCTTTGATGAGTGTTGTGAGAAATTAATTACCTACCTCCGCCACCACCGCCACCAGCTCCTCCGCCGCCTGCACCACCCATTCCTCCTCCTGAGGCTCCAGAGCCTGCAAATGATGCATTACTGTAAATTGCTGTTGTATGGTAGATGTTATACTGTTGTTGATCTATTATTTTCCAATCTTTGAATTTTTTGAGAACTACTGCACTAACACCTATTGCTGTTGCATAAACTAAATGCTGTTCCCATAGTTTTATTGCTTGTGGAGGGCAGGTTTTCATTGATGAAAAAGCCATAAGATAATGTTTAAATCCTTGCCACTTTTGATATTCTACATAGTAGTCCTTTTTGAATTTTATAAATACTGAAGATGAAACTGAAACTATTGAAATAATAAGTATTGAGGAAAATAATGAAAGGATTGACCATCCGGACACTGAACTACTGCTAAAAAGAGGGGTTACAAAAGTTAGTAGGAGAAACAAAATAACTATTGAGATGCCTATGGCTATTTGCCCAGTATTATCAACAAACTCTTTACTTTTTTCTTTTGTTAATTTGTTTAATTCTTTGTATTCCTTTTGTAAATCCCAAATACTAGTAAAACTAAGAGACTTACTAACATCTTTTAGATTAATGAATCCTTGACTATCAACACAACTTTTTTTGGTTAGTTTAGTTGTTTTATCAAGTATTTCTAAAAATTTTGATTCAACTGTATCTAGACTTTTATCATTTGGTCTTAAAATTTTAATGGACATGTCTTTATCTTTGTCTTTTAAATCAATTATTTTTCTTCTGTAAAGGTCTATGATTAATGTTGGAAAGAAATTAGGTCCAGATTGGCCTAGCGGTGGATTAAAAAATGTAGAAACTTGCCATGCCTTTCTTTCATTTGGATACATGGAAAGTTCTCTTGGAAGATCTTCGTTTGTTGTTTCTCTGCCAAAAATAATCCAAATAAAAAGAAACAATAAGGCTGGTAGAAGAGCAAATAAAAACACAAATATTAAACTAAAATAGATATTATCAAATTCAAAATTAGATTTTTTTATGATGTTAAATGACTGAATATCTGAACCTTTGTAGAGAATGTAAATTATTGCGTATTGATTAGATAAAAAGTAGTTTTTTGTTATTACCTGATCTCCTGAAACAAAAAAGGTTTTATCTTTAATAAGTAGCTTATGTCTGTCTGGAGAGTAGGCTACAAATTTTATATAGTATTTTTCATTAATCTCAAAAAGGTTTTTATTATTAATAATATAACTAGCTTTTATGGTATAATCATTATTCTTGCTGAAACCTTTATAGTCATCAAAAGAACAACCATATTCATTTAGTTCAGTATAAGCTGTTGAACTTTGTTCTTTGCTGAATACGGAATTTTTAAAAGAAAAATATCCTTGATCCTTTGTATAGACATATGGATTTCCTGATTGGCAGACAATTGAATTAATCTTTATATGCTCATAAGGGGCATCGTTTATAACAATTGGAGTAACAAAATTTCTAAATAAAGTATGATACTCTTTATCTGTATGGTAAAATAGTGTTTCAGTTATATTATTTCCATTTATCTTTATTTCAGACTTATAAAAGTTGAAATCTCCTGCAAAGAAAACAAAATATAAGGCGCTTAAAACTCCAATAGCTAAAAGTATTATAAAAACTATTGCCACAGTCTTTGACTCTTTCATAATAATTCAAAGAGTCATTACCTTAAAATCCTTTCTATAAACTTCATAAGAAGATTTAAATAATAGATTGGAACATAAAGGTACATGACACAAAATGAAACTTTAGAAGTTGAAACTAGACAAGAGCTCGAAAGGTTAAATATTGGGCAACAGGTAAGAGTGTTTGGTAGAGATGGAGTATATGCAGGATTAGAATGGGTACAAACATGTTCTTGTCCGTGTGAAAATACCTTCCAATTTCCAATTATTATACATCTTTCTGAAGATGGAAGAATTAATCGAGAGGTGGTTTATAGCCTTGAAAAACCTCTACCAAAAAGAGTTACATCAGTCTCTATTACTCAATCTGTTAAGGAATCAGATAAAAGATATGCTTTTTATATGAGACTATTAGAACAAAGTCAGAATAATCCTGCAGGCAATAGTAATTGATTTTCTAAATCTAGCTAAATCTTTAAAAATCTCCTATTATTTGTTCTATTATGGCTAGAACTCAAGCAAATTTACTTTGTATCTCTTCTATAGCCATAGCTATTATTGCTATTATCATTATTATAGCATAAGCAATCACCAGTCTAAAGGTGGTTGTTTGGCATTAAATGACTTAAATTTATAAACATTAAAAATAAATAATAAACAAGGACAAAGAAAATGTATGATACACAAGAGACAGAGAAAGAAATTCTAAGGTTCTGGGAAGAGAAAGGAATATTTGAAAAATTGAGGAAAAAGAATAAGGGAAAGAAGAGATGGAGTTTTCTTGATGGGCCGATAACGGCTAATAATTCTATGGGAGTTCATCATGCTTGGGGCAGAACATATAAGGATCTTTTTCAAAGGGTTAAAGCAATGCAAGGTTTTGAATTAAGATATCAAAATGGATTTGATTGTCAGGGTTTATGGGTTGAAAGAGAAGAGGAAAAAGAGCTTGGATTAAAAAATAAGGAGGATATTGAAAAGTTTGGAATTTTAAAGTTTGTTCAGGCATGTAGAAAAAGAGTTGAAAAGTTCTCGCAAATACAAAGAGATCAATCAATAAGACTTGGTTATTGGATGGATTGGGATAATTCTTATTATACAATGAGTGATGCAAACCAACTTCATAATTGGTTTTTAATTAAAAAGTATTTTGAAAATGGATGGCTAGTTAAGGGAAAGGATGCTGTTCCATGGTGTTGGAGATGTGGAACTGCTAGTTCAAAGCATGACATAGTTACTGAGGGATATAAAGAAGTAACACATACTGCATTGTTTATGCAATTTCCTCTTAAAGATCACCCTGATGAATATTTTTTGATATTTACTACAACTCCTTGGACAATACCTGCTAATGTTGCAATTGCAGTAAACGCAAATATAGACTATGTTAAGGTAGAAAATGATGGAGTTAAGTATTGGCTAGCTGAATCAAGATTGTCTGAAATTGAGGGAAGTTATAAAATTCTTGAAAAAAAGATTGGTGCTAAATTAAAGGGGTTAGAATATGTAATGCCCTATGCAAGTTTGGGTGTTCAAAAAGATTCTCCGCATAAAGTTGTTCTCTGGGATTTAGCTTCTGGAGAAGAAGGAACAGGTATTGTACATATTGCTCCGGGATGTGGTGCAGAAGATTTTGATTTGGGAAAAAAAGAAAATTTACCAGCAATATGCCCCCTGGATGAGGCGGGAATTTACACAGAGGGTTATGAAGAGTTTAGTTTAAAAAAATATTCTCAGGTAAATAAAGAGGTCATAAATGATTTAGAACAAAGAAGATTTATTTATAAAACAGTCCCGTACAAACATCGGTATCCTCATTGTTGGAGATGTGGTGAAGAACTTGTTTTTAGACTTGTTGATGAATGGTATATAAAATGTAACGAAATTAGAGAAAAGTTAATTAGAGAAAACAAAAAAGTAAACTGGTATCCAGAATACGGAAAAACGAGACAAGAGGACTGGTTTAAAAATATGGGAGATTGGCTGATATCTCGAAAAAGGTATTGGGGATTGCCATTACCGATTTGGGAATGTAGCTGTGGACATTTAGAGGTTATTGGAAGTTTAAAGGAATTAAAAGAAAAGGCTATTGATAGGAAAAAAGTTGAGTCTCTTCCGGAGATACACCGTCCGTGGATTGATGAAGTAAAAATAAAATGTTCTAAGTGTGGAAAAGAAGTTGAAAGAATTAAAGATGTTGGAGATGCTTGGCTTGATGCAGGAATAGTTCCATTTTCTACCATTGGACCCTACTTAACAAATAGAAATGAATGGGAAAAATGGTATCCGGCTGATTTAATAAGCGAAAATATGCCTGGCCAGTTTAGAGGATGGTTTAATGCACTTTATTGGTCAAGTGTAACATTAACTGATGAAGTTGGTTTTAAAGCAGTATTTGGATATGAAACATTAAAAGATGAGAAGGGAGAAGAAATGCATAAAAGTAAGGGAAATGCAATTTGGTTTGATGATGCAGTTGATAAGATTGGTGCAGATCCAATGAGACTATTGTTCTGCTTACAGGATCCTTCACAGGAACTAAGATTTGGGTTTAATGTTGTTAAAGAACCAAAAAATAATATTAATATTCTTTATAATCTCGGGCAATTGATTGTAAACTCCAAGGAAGAAAAGATATCCAAAGTTGAAGATAAATGGATAATATCTAGATTAAACTCAACAATCAAAGAAGTAACAGAAGAAATAGAAAAATTACATCCCCATCTAGCTACAAAAAAGTTAGTTGATTTTTGGCTTAATGATTTAAGTAGAGGATATATTCAAATAATTCGGGAAAGAATTTCTTCAGAGGATGAAGAAGCAAAATATGTTATGAAAGAAGTTTATGTTAATCTTCTGAGGTTGTGTGCTCCAATAATTCCATTTGCAACTGAGTCAATATGGCAACAGCTTAAGGAGAAAAAAATTGTGAAGGAAGAGTCAGTACATCTTTCAACATGGCCAGAATTTGATGAAAAGGTAATTAATAAAAAAATTGAAGAAGAATTTGCTGAAGTTTTTAAAATAATTGAAGCAGGACTCTCTGAAAGAGATAAAATTAAAGTTGGATTGAAATGGCCCCTTGCAAGTATTCAGATTACAACTGAAAAAAAGATTCCTAAAGAAATGAAAGAAATAATTATGAATCAACTTCAGGTAAAAAAGATTGAAGTTGTTAATGGTAAGGAAGAAAAAGTTAAATTTGATGAAAAAATGACTCCGGAATTGGAGTCAGAGGGTTATGCAAGAAATCTTTCAAGAGCAATTCAAAGTTTAAGAAAGAAAGTAGGCTTAGTTAAAAATGACAATATTGATTTATACTTATTCTCTAGTGACAACATAGAAAAATTAATTAAGACTCAAGAAAATTTTTTAAAACAGAGAACAAACTCCAAAAAAATCACAATTATGAGTAGTGAAAATTTCCCAGAGGGCTTTAGCGACGATAAGATTCAGATAAAAAACTTGGAAATATCCTTTGCAATTAAAAAGGTTAAATAAATCACTATTAACTCTCAGTAAGAAGTGAAAATTTTTAGTCATTTAAAAGAAGCACAATTATAAAAACATTTAAATATACCACCCAACTAGGAATATCAATTCAAAGAAAAAATAAAATGATTGTCAAAGAGGAATTTTTAGGAAGACTGAGAAAAATATTTGACCTAAATCTTTATGAGGTGAAGGTTTGGACTGCTTTGTTATCTAGGGGTGTGTCAACTGCAGGAGAATTAAGTAATATAAGTGATGTTCCACGAAGCAGAACTTATGATATTCTTGAAAGTTTAGAAAAAAAAGGATTCATTGTAATGAAATTAGGTAAGCCAATAAAATTTGTTGCGCTTAAACCTGAAGAAGTTATTGAAAGAGTTAAAAGAAATTTGTTGACTGATGCTAAGGAAAAAACAAAAAGACTTGAAGAATTAAAAAGTGATGAAGTTTTAAAGGAGTTGAGTGTTTTATTTACCCAAGGAGTTAAATTTGTAGAACCTAGCGATCTTTCTGGAAGTTTAAGAGGAAGATCAAACATCTATAATCATATGGACATGCTTATTAATGGTGCTGAGAAGTTAATTACTATGGTAACAACAAAAGAGGGGATAAACAGAAAACTTGAGGCTCTTATGCCAAGTTTAGACAAAGCAAGAAGAAGAGGAGTTAAAATAAGAATTGCTGCACCTATTGATGCTTCAAATGAAAAAGTTGCTAAGGAGCTTGCAAAGGTTGCAGAAGTTAGAAGTACTGGCAATTTTAATGCAAGGTTCACAATTATTGATAGCGAACAACTAATGTTTATGCTTCTTGATGATCAAAATATCCACCCAAGCTATGATGTTGGTGTTTGGATAAATACTCCTTTCTTTGCAAAGTCATTGGAACAAATGTTTGAGCTTGCTTGGGGCAGTTTTAAGAGTGTTAAGCCAGCTAAGAAGTAAAGAGATGTGAAAAGTTAAGGTGGGAGAAACTCTAATTTATTTTTGAAAAAAGTTAAATAATATTAATCAACTTTTTTTACTAATCCTGAAGATTCAATCATACGTTTAACTATGCCTAAATTTTCTTGATCTATATTTTCTGGGTATTGAAAATGAACTTGAGCAAATAAAGGATAATATCTTTCAGGTATATGATCACTTCCTAACTCATGTAATGTTAAAAATAATGTTCCTGTATCGGGAATATCCACTCTCTGGCGAGTTGTTCGATGTTTATCAGCAGTTTCTGTAACATGTGGAATATCTAAAATTGCGCACCTATCTAAATATCCAAGTAAACTGCCAATTGGATTAACTTCTATAAAATCTTTTCGCCTAGCCACAGGACTTCCTAAAGAATACACTTCGCTTCTTACACGTTTTAATGTCATTTTAAAATTCTACAAGTTTTATTATTTTATAACTAAGCTAATTATATTTAAAAATATATAGATAAAATAAACTATATCTTTATCTGTCTATATATGCTTTGATTACTGATTCAAAGAATGTGACTGAATCGTTCATAACCCTCATCATCTCTTTAGGATTTCCATATAAGGTATCTAGCTCATCTAAATGCGTATATAGATGTTTTATCCTTTCTAATGGTTCTGTATCAACTTCTGGAAAAATATGTCCTAACTCGGCTAAAGCTGAGAACCTATTTTTTCTTAGCCGACCATCAACAAGATAAAGAATTTGTTTTGAACCTCTGCTTGCTGTATTAAGAGTTGAATTAAATCTCTCTAAAAGTTTTCTATAACCTTGTTCACCATCTTGCCTGTCATGTTCAACAAAGAGTAATGCCATCCTTGCTTTTCTTAAATTATGACTTAACGTGTTTTCTTCACCAGTTTTTGTTTTAAGGCAAACCATTTCTTTTCTATAGTCCGGACCAACTAAAACTCTTCCCTCAGTTTGAAAATAGTTATGAAAGTCTTCTGTAAATGGGTTAAATCTTCCATCGCGCATAGTTGTTGTGTCTATTGGGCAAACTTGAAACGGAACATTATTTCCATCTAATGAATAGTGTATACAGGTAGAAATAAGGGACATTAAGCCCTTTGGAATAACTACGTCATATGGAAAAGTTAAAACAGCATCAATATCACTTCTTCCTGGAACAAAATCATTTCTTACATAAGAACCATATACCATTAAGCTAAGTCCGTTTAATCTGTCAGATCTAAGTCTACCAACTAATTTGTCTAGGAAGTCTTTATAATTGCCCTTGGTTGGCCTTGGTTCATCATATCCTAATACCATTAATTTTAACTTAAAGTTAAGTTTTTAAGAATTTATATAAATCTTTAAAAATAATCTCATTATGTGAGTTTTATGGAAAGTGATGATAGACGCTATGAGGGGTTAAGGGAATTTAAAACTGAAAAGGACATTTTTAATCCTTATCTTGAAATAGTTAATCTGAGAGATACTTCGCAGAGAGTTTACTTAAATGCAACAAGCTGGCCAGAATCAATATGCAGAAGTGTTAGTGAACTTGATGAAGATGCAGAAATTGTAGACCTTCTTGATGATCATCATGCAGTTGGTCTTTGTATGGTGCTTGCTGTAACTGAACATGGAAATAGAATTACTAAAATCCCTTTGGGATTAATAAGATCAAATGAATATTTTAAACGAGAAGAACCAAAACCGACTGAAAATCCTTTGCCAGAGGATAATATTCCATTTTAGATATATAAATGAAGCTCAATTTATCTTGAAAAATAATCCATAGGGGTTTGTACTTCGTAAAACCTGCCTAATTTACAACTTAAACAACTAATGCTTAAATTAAATTTATGCTGATGAATGAACAGATTTGAATGAATGTTTGGATCTTTTCAAATTTTGATACTGAGAATCAAAATAAGGTAAAGAAAAAGAAACGCTCAAAAACCTAAAATGGTTTTTGGCGCTATTAAATTCTAATGAATTTAAGGAATAAAAATTTAATAAAAAATTACTTGTCTTTTGCTAGAGCAAATACATTCTTTATGGCAACTATTATTGTTGCAGGTACGAAGATTGCCATTAATGTGCCAAGGATATTTCCTATGACTAATCCTAGATTAATACCAAGTACTGCTCCTTCAGCTCTTGCAAAAACTCCGCCACCAAGTGCGCTGGCTATTATTAAAACTACACCGGATAATAGGAAAGGTGTTGTTTCTTTTCCAGTTATATTAAGGAAACCAACAATCAAGCCAATGATAACTAATATTAATATCCAGTAGGATGTTAAAGCTGCTCCAGTGACTCCAGTATAAATTCCTAGAACCAAAGCAAGTATAACTCCAATCAAAAAGGCCCAACTGCCAACTTTTTCCCATGAATTCTTTGTCATTTTACCTCCTTATAATTATTTAATATAAAGATCATTTTAACTAGCATAATCGATAACTGCTAAAATCAAACCAAGAATTGTAGTTATAAGAACAATCCACCCAGCTATAATACTTGCCTGTGGAACTAATGGAACTTTTATGACTTGGGTTATCATGGCCCAGGCAACTGCAAGGGATACTATAATTCCAGTTAGCCAAATAACAACATTTAATATTTTTCTTAAAACCTCACTTTTTGCCATTTTACAAACTCTTTTTTATGTTTAAACTTAATAGAATAATATCTTATTTATAGTATATAAATCTTACGGGTGATGGTTTGAATTTTCTAAACTTTACATCTCTTCCATTACTTCAATACCTAAAAGATAAAGAGATTTTTTTATTGTTAGTCTAAAGGCTTCAACTAATTTTATTCTGAAAGATTCATTTTCATTTCCAATAACTGGACAGGCATGATAAAATTCATTGAATGTTTGTGCTAGCTCAAAAGAATAATTTGCAATTAGATTTGGAGAAAGATGAGATTCGGCGCTTTCAACAACTGTTGGAAAGTCTGCAATCTTTTTAGCTAGTTTTATTTCGATTTCTTCTAAACTATTTATTCTAAATAACTTTGATTTTGCTTTTTTAACTTTTCTTAGAATACTTGAAGCTCGTGCATAGCTATATTGTAGATATGGGCCGGATTCTCCTTCAAAATTCAAAGAATTTTCCCAACTAAAGATTATGTTTTTATTAGAATCATTTCTTAGCATGGCATATTTTATAGCTGCAATTGCTATTTTTTCTGCATCTCCCTTGGTTTTTCTCTTTTTGATCTCAACTTGGGCTTTTTTGACTGTTTCTCTGAAAAAGTCTTCCAACAAGACCAATTCTCCACGTCTTGTTGACATCTTTTTGTTTCCTGTTGAAGTTTGAATTAAAACAAATGAATAGTGAACTGGTTCTGGGGCGTTGGAATTTAATAACTTTAGCGATTCTTTTATTTGGTCAAAATAAAGCTTATGATCTTCTCCCAGAATGATAATATTTCTGCCACGTTTCATTTTATCTAGAGTGTAGGCTATGTCTCTTAGACCGTATAGACTAGTACCATTACTTCTTGCCAGAACAAAAACTGGAGATTTCATCTTTTTATGCAGGTCTGTGTGAGAAAGATCAAGAACTAAACGATTATCCTTATCTTCAAATAATTTACCGGTTTTTTTGAATTTTTCTATTAGGTCTTTCGAGGCTTTACCAATGTATTTAGACTCATAGTCAAAAAAATCAAAGGTTATACCAAATTTCTTGAATATTTCTTTTTGTCCCTCAATGCAAATTTTAACTATTTTTCTAAACAAATCTATTGTCTTTTTATCTTTTTTTTCAAACTTTTCCAATAAATCAAAAATCTCTTTTTCAAGTTCGGGGTTTTCAGAGACTTTTTTAGATATTGAAATGTAATTATTTAACATATCTGCAAACTTGTGATTTGGTTTGAAAACAAGGGCCAGCATGGCAATTTGTTTGCTTACGTCATTAACGTAGTAGTGAGTTTCTACCTTATTTCCTCTAAATCTTAGAATTCTTACAATAGAGTCAGCTATTATTGAGTTTCGCGTTCTTCCAACATGTGGTGAGGCATTGGGGTTAATGCTTGTATGTTCAACAAGAATCTTTTGATTTTCTTTTGCTTTTCCGAAATCGTCGTTTAGTGCTTTTTTTAATACTTCTTCAACTAAAGATATTTTATTAAGAAAGAAGTTTACATATGGACCTTTTGCTTCGGTTTTTTCTATTTCCTTTGGGAGACTGTTATTAAACCACAAAGATAATTCTGAGGCAATGTCCATTGGAGATTTTTTAAATTGTTTGGCTAGAATAAAGCAGGGAAATGCATAGTCTCCCAGTTCTAAATTTGGAGGAATTTCAATTGCTTTTTCAATTGTTTCTTTATTTAAATTTAACCTCTTTGAGATTAGGTCAATAATCGATTGTTCCATGATATATAGAAGAAAATAGTGTTAATAAATTTGTTGATTACTGATATAATTGTTCTCTTGCTAAGGTTACTTCTTCTCCAAGAATGTAACCGTTATGTCTTTGTACAATATAACCTACTACTCCATGATCGTTTAGTTTGATTGTTATTTCTCTAAATTCATCTTCATCCCCTGTTTCATTAAGTTGAGGTATTTCTAATTCTTGTAATCTTTCAAGGTCATCAGCAAGGGTTCTTAATGACTCCGGAGTTATATTTACTGATTTTACAAAACTAGCTAATCCAGCCTCATCAAGTTTAATTGTTCTCATGATTATTTAGAATTCTTAGGGTTTATAAAAATGGTTGTTTTGTAGACTATTTTAAAATTCTATTCCTTTAGCTGCTTACCACAATTTGTGCAGAACTTTTCATCACCTATGTCAACATTACATTGAGGACAATTAAGCAAAGGAACTTTCATTTCTCCTCCACACTGCGGGCAGAACTTTTGACCTTGATCTCCGCCACGACCACATTTAACACATTTTGGAGGAATTACTCTTTTTTCTATTACTGCCTTATAACCTGGTCTGCCTGAAACTATTTTTGAAAATGCATCTTGAATTGAAACATTATTTTGGTACTTTCTTAGATCTATGCATGAGCCCATGTTAGTTATTTAGTCATATCCTCTTTTTATTTGATTTTAGAGAATAGAAGTTCTGGTTTTTAAATATTTCTCTAAAAGTTTATATAATCAATAATTTTATATATGCCATGGCAGATAGGTGTGATATATGTGGAGATAAGATAGAAGAAACCTTTCTTGGAAAGCCAAAGGGCTCTATTATAAAGGTAAAGACGGGTAATAAGAATGAGCTAAAGCATGTTTGTGATAGCTGTCAAAAGAAGTATGGTGATAAAGTTAAGGATGAGTTAAAGTAAATATTTTATCTAGTATCAATAAATTTAAATAATCTCAAATGTATACATAAAAATGGCAAAGGATGATTCAAAATTAAAAATGGCTGTGATTGTTGGAGCTTCTGAAGCTCTAAAACAAAGAGCTAGAGAAGGCCAGAAAAGTGATGGCGAAATAATTAGTGAAATTAATAAGAGAATGGATGATATATTGAGTAATATTGATTATTAATCTTAGTTAAAATGAAGAGATTTCTAAGCGGATTAACTGGAATAGCATTATTAATTGTTCCACTTTTTATTCTACAAAATTATGGCAGATATGTTAATAGAGTAGAAGAACCTCATCTGGAACAACCTGCAGTCAGAGAGTATAAAGAGGATTTGGTTTTATCAAGACAGCTTGAATGTATGGGTGATTATCCAATAACCAATGAAACCAGACAGAAGGTTAAAAATAGATTAGAGAGATTAGAACAAACTACTGAAGTAAAATCATACTGCTTAACTGAAGATGAGATTAGAAATCAAGGCAAACATGTTGCTTTAGAGGTTATTCCTACAATGGCTTTGGGTGTAGGATTGATTATTTATTCGGCAAAGGGATCAAAGAATAAAGAAGAATAATTTTGAGACTATTTCTAAAGAAATAATAAACTTTATAAGTCTAATAAGTAATTAATTGTTTATGCGGGATTGCCGGAGTGGTCAAACGGACCGGACTTAAGATCCGGTAGCTTAGTGCTTGCGGAGGTTCGAACCCTCCATCCCGCATTACCTTCTAAAATGGCTAAAATGACCATTTTTGATCCTTTTAACGACTATAGAAATGTTTAAATAGGAAAAGAATCATAAAAAGACTATAAGACTGTAAAAAAGAGATCGATAAAGGAAGTATTAAGGCATTACTTATGACTTTGCCAGGTTGTTTGAACTGAACTACCTCTAGAAAAATTAAGGATCCTCTGATCTGAATATATTGCTCTCCTTTTGGTGATCTGGTCATCCTTTTAGGATTTCAGAGATAAAATCACAGAAAAAGCAGTCTTAAAAGAGTAACTCAAAAGTGGAAATAGTATTTTACTGCTTCACTATGAAAAGATTAATCTGGCTATCGTCGGAAAAATGTTTCATTAGTCTGGAGTAACTACAAAAAACTATTTTCTCGACGACAACAATGCTTTTAAAGGAATTGCTGTTACTCATGTTTAAGAGAAAATGAAAAAGACAAATTATAAAGGGGCAAAAAAGAGTTTTGAAACTTCATTTGTGTCTATACCCTATCATAGTTATACCTCGTATAACAATGCTATATTGATTGAAAGGGGGTTAATGTAAATAGAAATGAAAAAGTTATTAGCGGTTGTGGTTTTAGCAACTTTAGTACTTGGTGTATTACCTGCTGTTTTCGCAACATCTATTGGAAGTGGAGTTGGAGTTAATATCCAAACTGAAAAGTTTCCACCTCAAGTATGGATGTGTGGTGCAAGAATTGTAGCAGATGATGCAACTGAACCTGGTAGAATCTCTACTGATGGTCAAGAACTTATCGAAAGAATAAATAATTATGCTTTCGAAGGGGAATCAGTTACATGGACTGTTCTTGTAATGGACAAAAATGGAATCAACAAGGTTAAAGATGTTTTCGCTACAATAGGAGACTCTCAGGGAGCTGGCAATAACATCGAAGTTAACTGTAGAGAAGATCTTTCTAGACAAGGAATAGACGAATCTTGTAATGCAAGAATTCAAGAAGAGTACATAACTCAATTTGATTCTGCAATTATGAGATACTACACTTGTACTTTAACTGTAGAAACTCCAGAATCAATGTACGGAGAATACTGGACAACAGTTGAAGCTGTAGACTTAGATGACCAATCAGGCGTTGCTGCTGAAAATGAGTACTGGTTCTTTAATCCAGTTGTTGCACTAAAGATTGACGGTGAAATGTCATTCGAAAATGCAAGACCTGGTGCTGACAGTTACTCAAAGACAATGCTTGTAGGAAATGATGCTGATGCTGGTAGTGGAGTTATGCTTGATATGTTTATATCAGGTACAGACTTTTACGACTCGTCAAGCTCAGGTGCTATGTGCCCAACTACAAATCAGTTGGCCTTAAGCAACTTTAGATACTTTGCTACAAGTGGTGCTTATTCAACAAAGCAAGATGCCGAAGTTGGCAGAAATTGTGATGTTGAAGGGTACTGTAGTATAAATTATGGAATTGGATTTAATGATCCAAACCCATTCTACAATAGTGCTGAAATAATTCAAGCACAACCTGTAGGACCATACTACACTGCAAACGTATTAGCTCCAGGTGCTGAAATGGCATTGACCTTCAAGTTAAGCTTGCCAGAACCATGTAATGGAGACTTCGACTCAGGTAAAATATACTTCTGGGGAGAAGCAATCTAAAAACGGAATTTTTTAATTTTTTTTATTTTTCCTTTTAATTTTTCAAGGAAACATATTCATAAACAGAGTAAAAGACAAATAGATAGATATCAATGTCTTACACTGCTGCACTAAAAAAGGATAGTTGAGATTGATAAATGCTAAAAAGAAATTATATAAATATTGGAATGTTTTCTATACTAGTTTTGACTTTGGTTATTTTAACCGTCTTAAGTGTGAGTGCTACTTCAGGCACTAATACCGGAAAGTGTAATGTAAACATTCCAAGAGGAGACTACACTTTTTGTGGAATTGGATCAAGAACCTGTGATGTGAACAATGGTTTTTGTACAATATGTATAGAGGGTTATGATAAGGAAAATAATTGTTATGTTTATGGTGGCTGGAGTTGTTATGGATTTTGTGATAACCCAGGAGATGCAGATAGTGGTAATCAAGATACTGAAGCTCCAAGTATAGCTTTAAACAGTCCGTCAAATGGTTCAGTTTATTCAACAAGAAAGGTTTCTTTGAAGGTTGCACTAAATGAAAGAGCAAAAATAGAGTATGAAGATTTAATAAGTGGAAGAGGAAGAAGATCAATATTATGTGACTCGTGTTCTAGTGCTTCAAGAGATCTTAGTTTGAGAGATGGAGAAAATAGAATGAGGATTTGGGCAACAGACAGGCTTAGAAATAGTGATTTTCAGGATGTTGTGTTTTATGTTGATTCTCAAAAGCCAAGAATAACTACTTTTGGACCATCAAAGGGATTTAGTGACGGTACATTTTATATTCTTTATACAGAGTCTAATCTAAAAGAGATTAAGTTAAATTATGGAAATGCTATGACGGGTTATAGAGATGAGGTCTTGACTGGGTGTGAATCTGGACAAAAGCAAACCTGTGAAGCTAGTGTAAATTTAACTGATTATGATGGACAAACAATTGATTATGTCTTTTCAATAACTGATATTGCAAGTGGAATAACCAACTCTAGAAGAACAAAATTAATTGCTGATGGAGGTTTTCCGGCAATAAATAGTGTAGATTATGTTATAAACAGTAAGAGAGTAAAATTTACAATAAGTGTTAATGAATCTTATTTAGATAAGGTAACTTATATGGACAATGCTGATCTAATACAAAAAGAAAAAAGATTATGTACTAAACTAGTAAATGGTCTTTGTACTAAAGAAGATAGTTTTACCTATGGAATACATGAGGTTATAATCTCTGTAAGTGATAAGGCTGGAAATATTGTTAGTAGCGAGCCAATAGAATTTGAGATTATATAAAATATTAAAGTGATAATAGTATAATTATGATATGCAACAAAAATTTGGACTGAACTTAGTAGTTATTTCTATAATTCTCATAGCTAGCGTTATGTTTGTTAGCGCATCACCTACAATAATATTTAGAGATTCTTTTGGTAAGTTGATTCCTGAAAATGGAACTGCATTAAACAAAAGCACAACTTATTTGGATATTATTGTTGATAAGGATTATCCTATTTTATTTTATGGTCTTGGTAAATTTGATAACGTTTATGGTGTGAACTTAAAGAAACTTTGTGAACCCTGTAATAGCGGGAGAGGGTATAGTAGAACATTAAGACTAAACCAAGGAAATAATTTTGTGTATATAATTGATGGTGAAGACTTTTATAAAATCTTTAGTAATGTAGAATTTGATTCAAAGGCTCCTTTAATTATGAAAACTTATCCTAACAGAAATGGTTCATCAATTAACAATAAGAAGTTTTATATAAGCTTTGTAGAAGCTGACCCTAAAAATGTTACGTTTAATTATAGAAAAGATAGTGATTTGGAATATACTCAAGAAATTTTTGATTTAAATGTGGACTGTCAAAATACAAAGGATAGTAACTGGGAATGTTCTAAGGGCATAAATCTTAGCGATGGAGAAATTTCAGGTTATTTTGAAGTTAACGACAAACTAAGAACAACCAGATCAAGAAGTGTGAGTGTTATAATTGACTCAACTCCGCCAGTTATAAGCATTTTATCCCCACAAAATGATACTGCAAATATTACTGTTAAATCGCCTTTAAACCTTATGATGACTTTAAATGAGAGATCAAAGATAACATATCAAATTAATATAGAAAATAAAAAGCAATCCCTCTGCACTAGCTGTAATTATCTTCAGGTCGATTTGAGAAGATTCTTTTCACTTGGAGAATATAAACTAAATATAACTGCTACTGATAAAGCTGGAAATTCAGCAAATAAGATAATTAATGTGAGTGTGGGTGTAGGTCCAGTTTGAGTATTTCAACCAATATAAAAAATGTAAATTAGAGTAGCGACAGAAGATTTAAATAAATTTTCTGTTTTTAATATTAGGCCCTAAAATGAAAAATATTGATAAAAAAGCGGTGGTTTTTGTTATAGTTGGAAGTATATTTATTGCATTGATCTCTTTTGTTATAGCTCAGCAAAATGATACCCAGATAATGACTGTTGAGGCGAATATATTAACTGGTTTGGGAGGTAATGAATCTAACCAGTCATTTTTGAAGATAAGTGTACCCGATCACATATTTCTTGGAAACGCAACAATTGGCCAGGTTTCTAATGAAACAAAAGTTATAATAAATAATACTGGGACAATTAAACCAATTATAATTACTGCAGAACTTGCTGATCCTGACAAAGATATTTTTAATTACCTACAGATAAAAGATGGTTCCTATAAATTTATAGATGAATTTGTTAGTTCAAATATAACCTACAGAAAGACATTGTATCTAAGATTTGACTTGAGAGATTTTGATGGAGATTTGGATGATGATTTAATGGGTTATACTAATCAGGTGAGATTTATTGCAATGGAGGCTTAATGAAAACTAAAATATTTTTAATTAGTGTATTAATTTGTACCATGTTAGTTAGTGTAAGCGCTGTGGAAATGGGCGTTTCACCTTCAACTCTAAGTTTTAGTGGTAAAACTGGGGAACAAATGTGTAAAACAATAACAATAACTGCAAATACTCCAAATTTTAATCTTTATGCTGAAGATAATTGGTTGCCACGTTTTGGAAATTCAAAGTACTTACAGGATTATACAACAACTTCTACAAGTCTAGGTATTCAAATGAAATACACTAAACAATTAACTTTTAATGATAAAATAACAACTGATATTTGTTTAACTGGTTTAAAACCCGGACAGTATAGAGGAGCTTTAGTCTTAAAGGGAGCTGCAACTGCTGGAGTGGGTGTGTGGCTTAATGTAGCTTTGACTGGAGATAATTTACAACCAGCACAAACTAATAAGGTAGTAACAACTGGAAGCACGGTAAAGTCCAGTGCTAGTAGATCTTCTGGTTCTGCATTTCCTTTGTTAATTTCGTTTGTTGTATCACTTATTGCTTTAATATACCTCCTTTCTTTTAACAAAAAACTGAGAAGAGAAAGAGAAGAGAAGACAGATTGGTAAGGTATTTAAAGGCCCATTTATTTTTGTTTTTATGAAGAAGGTAAAATTAATTGTTCTTATAGTTGTTGTTTTAGTGATTGTGATTGCGGGCAGTTTTTTTGTTGTTAGTTTGATAAAGAACAAAGAAAATAATAGCAGTAATAATTCTGGAGGAGGGGGTTCTCCTGGCCCTCAGATAACCTTTCCTACAAAGGTTGTTAACATAAATGGAGAAAGCGTAAGTCTTGAAAGTTATCTTGCATCGCAGGATTTTGTTAAGGACTTGCCAAAAAGTGCATCTATCTCATTAAAACTTTATAATTTCAACAGTGGAGAAAGACAAGTTGAAAATGTTTATGCAATTACAAAGGGAAGTGTGAGAGCCGGTTTTGCATCAAATCCTGATGTGGAAATAATGATTCATTCAAAGTATCTTGATGATCTAAAGAATGGTCTGTGTGATGCGGTAGCCAAAGCAAAGGACAATGGAGATGTTGGAATTGAAACCAAAATATCTACCACTTCTCTTATGCTGAAATATGCTGGAATGATGAAGTATAAGTCCTGCTTTGGGATGTAGGAGTAGATTATAATTAATTCTATAACATAATGAGTTACATATTTATGATAGATCTTGTGACAAATTTTATTACATAAATCTTTATTAATTAATATCTTGATTAAACTTTATGAGTAATGAAAGAGAATTTAGTAAGTTATTTTCTAGTAAAAAGCCCATAATTGGAATGATTCATCTTGCTGGAAGAAAAAAAGAGGATAAGGTGACAAGAGCATTAGAGGAGTTAGCAATTTATGACCAAGAAGGAGTTAGTGGAGCGATTATAGAAGATTATCATGGCAGCTCTGAAGATGTTGAAGAAACTTTAAGGCAGTCTAATGGAAGATTTAATCTTGTTCTGGGAATTAATGTATTAAGAAATCCCTACGGGGCATTTAAATTGGCTGCTGATTACGGAGCAAGATTTGTTCAGTTTGATAGTGTGCAAACTAAAGACTTAGATTTGAGTTTATATGAAAATATGAGAGGGGCATTTCCAAATATTTTAGTTTTAGGAGGAGTTGGATTTAAATACATCTCTCCAACTGGCAATCCTTTAGAGATTGACTTGGAAGAAGGAAAATCCAGATGTGAAGCTATTGTAACAACTGGTGATGGGACTGGAATGGAAACTCCTTTAGAAAAATTAAGACAATATCAGGAATTGCTTAGGGATTTTCCATTGATTGTTGGGGCAGGAGTTAATTTAAGAAATGTTTGTGAACAATTGCAGGTCTGTGATGGAGCAATAGTTGGAAGTTACTTCAAACCTGAAGGGAATACACAACTTCCAGTTGATAGAATGAAAGTAAGAGATTTAATACATATCGTTGGGAAAATGAGAGATTAGTTATTTCTTTTTATAGCTTTGTTTTCTTGAAAACAATCCGATAAGCAAATCATCTAGCTTTTCCTGCTGTGCTTTTATTCCTTTTGTGTTAATTGCACTTCGCCTTAAAATATCTTCAATCTGCTCACTTAGGGTAAACATATTCTTGTTTGCTCGTTTTTCAAGTTGTTTTAAAACTTCACAGTCTAGGTAAATTGTTACTTTGTTTTTAAATTTAAGATTTTCTTTATTAGCTTTTATCTTGGAAAAAGCCAGTTCAATTTCATTTAAAGGCCAGCGGTGCTTTAAAAGAACTTCTCTTATTTGAGGATCATCAAAACCTCTTTTTCTTGCTTCTTTAATGAAATCTATTAGTTCCTTATTTGGCATGTTTATTATTTTAATGCTTATTTTTTAGGTTTTTGGTTTTAAGCTACGATATACAAAGGCAATTACACATGAAATTAGGTAACTTATAATAAACAAATAAATCAAACTTAGGATTAGTATTATACTGCTTGGTTTTTTATATTCTGGCATTTCTGTTTTAAAAATGCCTAAGATTTTAACATCACTATCAGCAAAAAGTCTTTTTGCACAGTCATAATCCTCTTGAGAAGAATATGAGCCACAGAGAGGCCTTAAACCTGAAAATGAACAGTCTGCAGGGTAAATAGGATTAAATTGATTTACATATTGATTGTAAATATTGACTACTGCAAACTGAAGTTTATTGTTTTCCAGGTCTCTGAGCAATTCGTTTGTCATTTCATCTGATCTGAATTTTGCATCATTTAAAGAGATTATATTTCCCTGAGTTTCATAACCCCTGATTGTATCTTTTATTTCTAAAATCTTGCAGGAATAATCTCCTACCTTGGAATTAAGGTCTTTTGTTGCAAGGAATAAAAGAATTGTTAAAACAACTAGTATTATTGGTAGGATGAACTTTGCTTTAGTTGGTCTAAAGAATGCTTTTTTTTTATTTAAGTTAGCCATTTTATTTCTTGCTTGATTTTGGATAGATGTATCCTTTTTGAACTGCAAAACTCTTGTATATTCCTTCTAAAATATCTGTACCAGCATAGCCTGAAAGTAGCGAAAGCCTTGGATCAAAGCTAAATATAATTCCTACAAAAATTCCAATAACCAAAGCAATAACCAGAGTTATTCCGTAATATCCCCATAGTATCTTTCTTCGTAAAGATAAAGCCTTCATCAAACCAACAATGCCACGAACAAAACCACCAAGACCGCCAAGCAAACCAGCTACAAGAATTTCATTCATTTTTCCTCTTTATTAAATTACAATTAAAAAATTAAAAGAATTATTTAAAGGTTTTGTTTTTAAAGGTCCTCAAATTCATCACCAAAACTGGGCCATACATCGCTTACAAGATGCTCTCTTCCAGATTGTCTCCTTCCTCTATATGGTCTACTAAAAAATTCCTCTCTTTCTTCAGCTGTACCTCTAGCTGCAGTTTGATCATCACTAGGGTTAGCACTTTCTTCGCTTTGTGAAGCTCTATAATTTGAATCTTGAGCCATTTTATTATTAATCCTTTTAAATTATTAAAATATTGAGTTTATAAACATTAGTGGGATAAAATAACTTATTTTAAGCATCTGGATCATAATAAGGTGCAAAACCTGCAAGCAGTATTTCTCCGGTTTTACTAAATCTATATTGAGGTCCTAATGTTAAAGTATCTGAATAAAAAAGTAAACGTTCTTCACCTAGATCACCAACTCTTGACAAGATTATAATCCCTCCTTCGGTATGATTTGGATGTTTAACTTCCCAGCCGGCTAACTGAATTTCTTCGCGTGTTGGCATTTTAACTCCTGTCCTTCTTTAGGATTATTATGGCAACTGAAGTAAATAAAACTATCATCATGATGGCATCAATTGAATACGCTTTAATTTCAGTGTATTTTGAAATATCAGTGTATGCCTGTTCATCCTGGGGGGATATTTTAAACTGATAGTAACCTGCTTTAGTAGTTGTTAAAGTGCTAAGAGTGAGGTTTGTTGGTATAGACAGGGCACATATTTGCCCTTCTTGTGCTATGCCTTTAAAGTCTCTATAGTGTGAATATTCGTGAAGGGCTGTGCTTGAAACAAAGACTCCAACTATTGAAAAGAGTACAAGGATAACAAAGGCTATTTTCTTGATCATTTTGGTTGTTTTTAGTTTGTTTAAGCTAAGTTTTCTAGATCTTCTGCTCTTGCAAGGTAACGATATGCTTTACAAACTGATTCTTCATGGCTATCACGTTGAAGTAACTGCCATGCAGCAGCTCTATAGTGCTCTTTTACAGAAGGGCTAGAGGTTTCATCAGTTCTACAGTTTAATGAATCTTTCATTTTTCTCCTATTTTAGATTTTATTGTTACTCTACAGGGAGTACATTAGTATTTAAATCTTTCTATATTGTATTAATTATTAAATAGTAACATTTATAAGCAAAATCTAGCTTGGAAAGTCATTAAGTTTAAATTGTTAGTATCGATAAAAACTCATAAGATTATAAAACATGGAACGATCATCGATTATACTGGGCGTTTTGGCAGCAGTAGTGCTAATAGTCATTAACTTTTTTGCACTTTCCTCTGAAAACAAGGTTTTTGCTATATCTAGTTTGGTACTACTTTTGGCCATTGTCTTTTTAGGGCTGTTAATTCTAAACAGGGCATACCACCGAATCTCACGAAGAGTGGATCCTTTGATTATCCTGGCATTTTGCTATACAGTTTTAGCAGCTACAATCCTCTCTGGAACAAGATATTTTTCAGTAGAATGGGCTTTTTTGGCGTTTATTTTTTCAGCAGTAGTTTTTTATGATTTTAAGATAGATTCTAGGTTTCTTCTTTTGCCAGGTTTATTAGTACTAGGTTATATTCCTTTTTTACTAATCGGTAAACAAAATGCACTTGCTGAAAACATGGCAGTTTATGTGTATTACTTTTTGATTATTGGAGTTCTAATGCAGATATTTGAAAACTTTAAGAAAAGAGATAATTATTTGGATTTTGAAAAAGTTATGACTAAAATTTTAGAAAGAATGAATTGGATTATATTTATTGTTATTGTGGGAATGTTTAGTGTTTGTTTAATAATAATTAATAGATTTACAGGTATAGACCTTTGGAAGTGGACTAGTGTTTATCTATTTGTTGTTGTACTTGCTTTTTATGTTGTTTCCCTGCTAGTAAATAAACCATTCCAAGCAAAGTAATTAGTGAAATTAATAAAGAGATAATAAATAATTTTGGAGTTGGATAAGTTACCTTACTGCCTGAGTAATCTAATTTATGTAATTCTACACAACCCTCACTAAATTCTGGTGAGGAGTTTAACCAGGAATAGCTATCAAAGTAAAGAGCGCATCTGTCTTTTATTACATATTCTATTTTTAGATTTTCAAGACATTTTGTATCTTGATTTGTGAGACACTGGGTAATTTGTTTTCTAAAAAGATCTGTTGAACCCCAACGATCTGAACCAACTATTACCGGTTCTTTGACTATGGAATTTATAGGGTTGGTTATCCTACCATCAGAAGAAGCCTTTGTTGTCCAGTTGTAGGTTAGGTAATTTTGCCATGGAAGATAAACTACATAGCCAGTAATATCTTGTTTTTCTAGATAGCTGTTAAGTTGAGCATATTCACTTGGGTAGCTAACTGGCTGAATTTGGTTTGAAAGAAAGATTAAAGGAAAAGAGTAAAAAAGAATAAATACTGCAAAAATTATTACTAGAGTGTATTTTAGAATCTTTTCTTTATTTGATTTAAGTTTTTGCGTTAGTTTGACTAGACCAAGAGGGCATAGATAAGCGTATGATAGGGCTATTAGAGCTACAAACTTATGACTATCCCTAAATCCGTTAAAAAATGGTAGGTTCTTAAAAAGAAAGTCAAATAAAGGCGCAGTGTATGGGTGACTTATTCCGGTTGCAAATATAACCCCTACCCACCAGAGAGAATAAAAGATTTTAGCGTGTTTCTTTTCATGATTTGAATAGTATCCCCCGAGCATTAAAATTAATAGGGTAAATGTTATTGTATACCAAATAACTGAAGGAAGAGAATTAAATGTTGTTTTATATCCAACTTCTCTCCAAAAACCACTCATACCAATGATTTTAGCAATTGCTGGAAATCCTTGGCTTAACTTTGGTGAGAAGAATTCTTCATGGCTAGAGTCTATTGAAGAGAAAATTGAACTGTTACTAAAGACCATGGCCTGCAGCCAGAAAAGATTTAGCAGGATTGTAAGAATAATTAGTATCCCAAATACAGAGAAGTACTTTTTTAGCTTTGGTTTTTTCTCAGGTTTATCAGGTTTATAAAAGTAAAGCCAAAAAGAGGCAAATAAAAATATTATAAAATTAAATACGAAAAATTGCAGAGAAAATGAACTTGCAATGGTGAATGCTAGAACTAGCTTAATGATAGATTTTTTATTAAGATTGTTTTCAAATAGACTAAATAGGTAAAAAATAAAAACAGGCATTAGAAGATAGGAAAATAAAACGCCAATCTGGCCGGTCATAATTCTTGAGTAGACAAATGGATTAAAGAAGAAAATTAAAGCAAATAAAAGTGAGAAAATTGAATCTAAATCTTGAGACTTTGAAATACGTTTGATGTAAAAGTAAGAAACAAGCATGCAGATTAGAAAAGACAAAGAGACTAGTATTTGGGTAAGGCCTAGAAGCGATAGGGGTAGTTTAACTAGATCTAGAAGATAAAAGTTATAATTGTAATTGCTGAGCAAAAGGTTTTTACCTAGATCAAAGAATGTTGGATAGGTATAGTCTAGAAAAACCATTGAAGAAAGGATGTTTTTTCCCAGAATTAAAAACCATAGAATAATTATTGCCAGGTATTCTAAGTAAACTGTTGGTTTTTTCATTTTAGGATTTTTACTCTTACTAATTAATGACTTTTAAGTGTTTAAAAGGGTTGCTATTTTAGCAAAAATATTTAACTACCATTTCTTTGTAGATTAGATGAAAAAGGAAGCAAACAAAGAGTATATAAAAAAGATAGTTAAAATCTCAAATAAGCATTTTAAAAAACATGGTTTTAGAAAGATGACTGTTGATAAATTGGGTGAAACTTGTGGTTTATGAAAAATTGAATAGTGTGTGAAACTTGTGATTAGTCTATAGAAAAGTATATAAATGTCCATATATTAGGACTTAAGTCTATAAAATGGGACAAAGTAAAGAATCGATAATGAGAATGTTTTATGAAGAGCCTAGTCAAAGCTTTACTGTCAGACAAATTTCTAGGAGTACTAAGATACCAAAATCAACAGTCCATAAGTATCTTGTTGAATTAAAAAAGGAGGGGTTAATAACAAAGAATAACACCTCTACAGATGGTTTGTTTTTTAAGATTAAAAAAACAAATTATTTTATAGAAGAAATAGTAAAATCTGGATTGATTGATTATTTAATTGAAAACTTAAACCCTTCAGGCATTGTACTTTTCGGGAGCATTAGAAAGGGTGAATCTAATAGGGAAAGTGATATTGATTTGTTTATTGAAACTAGCATTAAAAAAGAACTAAATCTTAAACAATATGAAAGAAAACTAAAGCACAAAATACAGTTATTTATAGAAAGTAGTATTAGTAAGTTACAGCCTAATTTGTTAAACAACGTGGTGAATGGCATTAAACTTTATGGGGTTATTAAACTAAATGAAAAATAATGAATTAATAAATTGGAATACCTGTGAGAAAGAGTTTATTAGAAAAGTTGAGATTGATTTAGAAAGAGTTAGCTCTATAAAAAGAAAGGCTTTGTTAAGGCTAAAAAGAGCGGAATCAACTGTTGTTTCTTTGGAAAATGTATCTTTTGTTGTTGAGGATTATTATGAGGTTATAAAGGAGCTTCTTGTTGCTTATATGCTAAAAAATGGTATGAGAAGTAAAAACCATCAATGTTTAATAAGTTATTTTTATAAAATTAATCTGGAATATGAAAAAGAGGCTCTTTTAATTTCACAAATGTCTTTTTTTAGAAATAGGCTTGACTACTATGGTGAAGATGTACCTATGGAATTCTATACAATTAACAAAGAAGGATTTGAAAACATAATTAATATTTTATTAAAGTTGACATAAAAAGGAATTAGTTACCATTCATTTTTATCAATTTTAAAGATTAACCTTGCAACTATGAGCATGATTATTAGTATAATTATAATCTCTGTGTAGGGTATTTTAAGGGTTATGCTTGGTTTTCCTTGAATAACAAACCATCCTTCTTCATCACCAAGTTTTTCGCCATTAACCTTGTTTTCTGGGTTTGTTCTAATGATATATTTTTCATTATCTAAAAAAGGACCCTTTACAGACATTGGAGTTATTTGCTTAACTTCAAGTGCATCATAGTAGTTTGTTCTTAGTTCGCCTGTTGAATCTGTATAGAAAGCCACATGACTCCCAGTAGTATTTTCTGGAAATTTAAAAATATCACCATAATAAGTCCAGTTACTTTCTTTTACAAGTGTTTTTTCTAAAACACATTTATTAAGCCCCCAAGACCATAAACAAATTCGAGGATTGTCCCCTTTATAATAAAAATTTAAAATATATTCATGATCAAGTGTCCAATTATTTATTTGTTTGGGAATACATGCGCATTGATTTTCAGAATATAGCTTTAAAGAGTATGTTCCTTCAAAAGCAATGTTTGATGAAGTAGCATAAACTTTAGAGGCATTGGAGTCATAATTACAACAATCGCCCGCAGTTTGATTAAAATTTTCAAAAGAACCATCATCAACCAAATTTGTTGAATTAATTTTATAGGCTTCAAGAGGCTCTACATGGTATTTTATTATAGTGGTGCTTGCAACAACTACAGCATAAACTATAAGAATTATTACAATTGCAAGTTTAGCAAATTTAGTTGAATTTTTGTTCATCTTGATAATATTTACTACTTAAAACCAATAAATGATGTTGGTCTGTTATTTATTACTTTTGAAAGCCTAAACCTCAATATATCACTACTTTAAAAAGATTACTTATGTCTATTTAACGGTCAATCATTAAACCTATTTATTTTTTTAAGTGACTTATAAGTAAAATAACTTGTTAGTAAAATAATAATCATGACCAAAATGGCCAAAAAATAAATTAAAAATGTTTTTGAACCCATAAAGGAGTAATTAACTTCCTTTGAAAGAAAGAATATTGAAAGGTCATTATTACCAATACTTATATTATCTGAAGTAACTAGAACATTTCTTTTAGAAAGGCAGTTTACATTTAGCTTAAATCCATCATAAGATGATTGATCAGAATAATCGTAAATATTGCTCCTAAATTCCGAAATGGGACATCCGTTAAATTTCCCATTAGATAATACTTTGTTTAATTCATTTACCCTATCTTTATTTTTAATTAAAATATACAACTCAAAATTATTTTTGTCTTTCTGATTGAGGCTACTGAATACTTCGGTTATTAGATGATTACTACGTTCTTTACCTGAAAAGATAATCTCATTGTTATTAATGGAACCGATTGTATATTCTCCAAATATTACACCTCTAGGCAATAAATCTCTACTAAATGCCAGTTTTGTATAATAACTTTGTTGATTTACATATTGATTTATTCCTTGGATAAAGGGTATTAAAATCAAAATCCAGATTATTACCATTGCAGCTAAATAAAACTCCGTATGACCCTCTAATTTGTTCTTTTGTTCCTTTTTTTGTTTATAAACTAAAATAAGTAATGCTGTTACTAAAATTATGGAGATTATAATACTTCCCTCTAAATAAATAGTGCTGATTGCCTTTGAACTCAAAGATAATGGATTAAAATTAGAAAATATATCTAAGAAAAATGTTTTAACACCAAGCTCTCCCCTAAACAGATAAATAAAACCAACAACGGAGTATGTTATAAAGAGGTAGTTAAATGGTTTAAATTCAGTAGTAAAAATAAAAATAATAAAGAGAGGTATAAGCCAACATAAATAGTGTGCTTGAAAATTTGTTAATAAAACTAAGAAATACATAGTCACTAAGAAAATGTCCTTAAGAAAAGAATCAAAAATATAACTTTTTTTCTTTAAACAAATATAAAACCTTATTATGATATGTAAGATAAGTAATACTGCTGCTAAAAAGATTCCATAATTTGCTAGATGGAAAAGTGATGGATTGTTAATGTTTGATATGGGGGTCGGTACAAACTTCAAAAAGTAATTTATTGTTGAGAGTAAGTTTAAAGGAGAAAGTTTTATTTCTGTGATAAATATCGGAGAATTTGCTTGAGTTAGATCAATAATTGATGAGATTGTTTGAGACAACAAATCGGGATAGATTAAAAGATGAATAAATGAGAAAATAATGCCTGCTGCAGAAATAATAATTATTCCAAATAATGGCTTTTTCTTATGGTTAAATAGTAGATAAAAGAAGATAAATGGAACAAATAAGATAACAAAGTACTTAGTTGTAAAAAGTAAAACAAATCCAAGAGCTGTAAAGATCCATCTTCTATCCTTCATTAAACCGAAAATTATTAAAAGTATTGAAAAAGGAACTAAAAGCTCATAATGGCCATGAATTCCATAAACATAATAAACTATTGGATTTAAGAACCAGAATAAAAAAGCAATTTTTGCTTTTCTAACATTATTAGTTAGATCTTTAACTATCCAGAATATCAGTAATCCACTTAATAAGTCAATAAATAAAAAAGGTAACTTAAAGAAAAAATGAAGTAAAAGAAGATTGTCTGGCGATATTGAAAAAATATTAAGTACTACTAAGTAAAGGGAATAAAAAGAATACCAAACACCAATTAAAAAATTACCTTTATTCCAATATTCAAATACATTCCAGTTATACAGGGTACTATGTTGAATTGTAGTTACAAATGACCAAAAATCAAATGGATGTGCAGTCCAAAAGAGCAAAAATACTTTTAAGATTATAACTGAGATTACTATTTTTATAAAATGTTTTTCTAAAAGTTTCATTTCACTTTCGGAATTCCTCCCTTGAAAATGTTTTTTATCTTAAATAAATCTATTATAATTGATTTATTTATCAAGACTTTATCAGGAACTTTTCTATTTTTTTGTATTTTATTACGAAGTTTAAAAATTTCATTTAAGTTTGTTATTACTTGGTAATTTGCCCTCAAATAACAATTTATCCCCCTAGGTTTAATAGTAACTAGAAAATATAAAGATTGTATAAACTGCATTAAAAAAAACAGAGGGATTATAAATAGTAGTGATGAAGTCTGATAGTTTTTTAGAATAGTCTTAAAAGAGTTTCTTTCATTAAGGTATATCTTAGTGTAATTAGTAGTTTTATTATATTCATTTTTAGTGGACCAACCACCAAGATGTATAATTTTAAGGCTTGTATCTGTGACTACTTTATAACCTAGTAAACGAACCCGCCACATTAAATCTAACTCATCAAAGTACAAAAAATAGCTTTTATCTATTCCTCCTGCTGAAAGATAGATCTCTTTTTTTATAGCATAGGCTGCACCACCAGTCATAAATAAATCACTTATTATTTTACTACTTGAACTAATTTTCTTTTGTATAAACTCCTGATTACTACTTTTTGGATCTAGGGATAAAGTAAGGTCTATATTTGAACCAATAAACTGGGGAGACTTATCCGGGTTTAATTGATAAAACCCCAAGACTCCAATTTCTTTTTCTTTGCTTAACAATTCTGCAGTTTTAACTAAATGCTTATTATTAATTAAAAAAGCATCAGAGTTTAAAAAGAAAAGCACCTCATTCTTAGCTAGTTTAGCTCCAGCAAAACAACTACCCGCATAGCCTACTCTTTCTTTATTTACTTCAAGTTTAATTCTTTTCTTTTTGGCTTCCTGTTTTAGAATACCTAGTGATTTATCATCAGATTTATCATCTATAACTATTATTTCATAATCTATATTACGTTGGTCATAAACATATTTTAAACAATTTAAGATTATTTCTTGACCATTATAGTTTGGTATAATAACTGAAATCGAGTTCTTGCTCATTTTGTACTTTCAGATACCTCCCAGGCACCAGAATTAAATTTCTTATCTTTGATTGTAGAAAAGTAACCTAAGATGTATAATGGTGCCCAGGCAATTGCCGCTAAGGGATGTTTAATTAAAGTTAAAAATAAGGCTATTAAAATTTTTGGTCCAACTTTAGTGTATTTATCGACATTTTCTCGTCCATAGTCTCTATCTTTAGCTTTTAGACCTTTCCGATATCTTATATTTTGTTTTAAATAGTCATTGATTGTTAAAGGAACATTATATCTAACACTTGATGAATCAACATAATACACTCTTAGTTTATTTTTAATAGTCAAAAAGAAAAGGTTCTGATCATCTCCGGGATCGTCATAGAGATGTTCTATTTTTTTATAAAGCTCCTTTTTAATGGCAATTGTCCTTCCGCATAATGTTTGAAAATTATCATAATGATAGTCTTTTTTTAATTTTATTATTTCATGTCTTAAATAAATACTAAAAAGAGATGCTGTTGATGCCCAGGTTATTTTCTTTTTTAGTGGCTCGTTTTTTAAAACTGTTATTCCAATTTGATCATTTTTTGAAAAAGGGGAAATAAGTTCTGATAAAGATGTATCTTTTGATAATGAAACATCTGCATCAAGAATTATAATTATATCGGAGTTTAACAATGAAAAACTTTTTCTCATTGAGTCAAACTTTCCCTTTCGTTCTCTTTTTACAATTAATCTAATTTTTTTTGTGTTTTTTGATATGCCTTTAAGAATATCGTGAGTTCTATCATTTGACGAATCTGATATAACTAATACTTCTTTTAATTCTTGAAAAATTGTTTGTTTTTGAACAGCTAACAATATTCTCTCTATGTTCTTTTCTTCATTATAAACTGGAATTATCAAACTTACTGGTGTTTTAGCCATTTTTCCAAAGCCTCCACTTGATAGTTCCAGTTACTATGATCCTTGGCAAAGGAAAGTGAATTTTTGCCCTGGCGATTTAGTATAACTTTACTTTCGGGTTTATCTGGAGTTAAATTATTCATGTATTTTGCCAGAGCTTTTGGATTATTTTCATTCTTTTCAGTTATAAACCCTGTTTTATTTGCATCTATTAAACCTGGAACATTGTAGGTTATTGCTAAGGTGCCGTTTGCATTTGATTCAGTAACTATTAATCCCCAACCCTCTCTCACAGAAGTTACTAAAATTGCTAAGGACTTGGTCATAATAGAATTTCTTTTTTCTCTGCTAACTCTACCAGTAAAAATAACCCTCTCTTTTAGATTTAAAGAATCGATTAGTTTTTCCAGTTGTTTTTTATATTTTGCATCACCATCACCAATTATGTATAACTTAGTTTCTTTGTTTTCAATCAAAGAAAGAGCTTTTATGCAGTCACTTGGTCTTTTACTCGGTACAATCCTTGCACAAAAAACAAATTGATTTTCCTTTTTTTCTACATACTTAATTGGTTTAAAATCGATCTGCATCTGAGAAATAAATATGTTTTCTGGTTTAACCCATGCATCTCGAATCATATCTTTTTTAGTTGATTCTGAAATTGTTAAGATTCTTGTATTTTTGTAAAATTTAAGGTATATGCTTTCTATAACATTACCTACTAGCGCTATTGGAAATGGAGTTTCGTAGAACCAAACATCCTTACAGAGTTGATTAAAATAAGCAACTCTCTTGTTTTTGTTTATTGCTAGTGGAGTCATAAATGGAATTGTGTTTACCTGATCAATTATGATATCTAATTCTTTTTGATGTTTTTGAGCATACATCAAACCAGCAAGGTAAACACCTAGTTTACCTCCCTTTCTTATAATCTTGTAACCATTATATTCTTCCTCTTCTGGTGAATCTGGAAATCTACTTGAAAAAAGAGTTACTTCGTGACCTTTTTTAGCTAACCCTGCAAGATAAATGTCTGTGACTACTTCTGCTCCACCACGCTGAGGGTGTTTCATGTCTCTCCAAGCTAACATTAGAATTTTCATTTTTCATTATTGAACATTTATTTCTTGCTTTTTTCAAATTTCTCAGCCCAAAATTGTTTTTGATAGTATTTTAAAAAAGTATATCTGTATCTGATTCCTAAAACATCTAAAAACATCTGAATTATTGCTTTCATGTTTATTGTTGAGCCATTAAATTGTTCTTCAATGTAAATTGGTGCTTCAACCATTCTAAAACCGTGTTGTTGAGCTAGAAAACAAAGTTCAACATCAAAAGCATATCTTTTAACTAGTACAAGTGGAAGAATTACTTCAAGAACCTCACGTCTCATTAACTTTAATCCTGACTGAGTATCACGAAGTTTAACCCCTAAAATTAACCAGGAATACATTTGAAATCCCTTACTAAGAACTCTTCTCAAGAAAGGGTATTCTAATTTTGAAAATGGATGACGTTTACTTCCAACAACAATATCTGCAGTTGCTGTGTATGGGACAAAATTCTTTAGTTGTTTTGGATCTAGGTCCATGTCACAGTCAACAAAAGTTACGTATTTTCCAGTCGAATATTGAAATCCATACTTCAGAGCATTTCCCTTTCCCTTATTTTGTTTATAGCTTATAACAGTTATTCCAGAAACTTTTCTTGCTTCTTCTAAACTACGATCAACTTCTCCATCAATAACTGCTATTATTTCATAGTTCTTAAAATGTTTAGAAATACTCTCTTTCATCTTTTCAAGATTTTTACAAATAAATTTTTCTGCTTTATACACTGGTACAATTACTGATAGTTTGTCTGTTCCGTTCATTTTAGTTGATTACCTCGAGTTTAGTTTCAATTGGTTCTATTTCATCAGGTACTACTTTATCTTGTTTTGAGTTTCCATTTCTGCCAAAGAACTCTGATTGAAAAACTTCTTTCCAGTTGTAGATTAAAAGAGAACCTATATTGAAGATGTTTGCAACAAAGAATATTTTAATTACTTCTTCTATTGAACTGTGGAAAAAGTAAATTCCAACCATTTCAATTAAAAATCCAATTAGTACAAACCAGAAAACGTGATATCTTTCTTTAGCAATGTTATAGACTATTAGTATCTGTATAAGGGAGTATAAACCCATGGCCACACCAAAAATTCCAATCATTGGTGCAATACTTAGGTATGCTTGACCGTAGATTACAGAGACAATAAATGTTGGAATTATAAAGTAAACTAAACAACCAATAAAGACTAAAAATCCGGTATAGGTTAATGCCTTAAACAATAATCTTGAGGTATCCTTACCTTCTAGATGCGAACTAACTACCTTAGGAAAAAGAGGGCCTACTAAAAATCCTGAGCCAAACCAAATTACACTCCCAATCATTTGTGCTGCAAAATATAAACCTGCCTGTTCTGAAGAAAGATAGTGTTTTACAAGAAGTTGATCAAATGTAATCATTAATGTTGGAATTAATAATATAAAGAAGATAATTAGAAAGTACTTTGTTATTTTTCTTGTGTTAATGTCTATTTTTTCATTTTTTTCTCCTAATTCTTTTTTGATTTCATCTTTTTTAAAGGATTTAGATATTGGAAATATAGTAACAAAGATCCCAATTAGTGCACCAATTAATAGTGCAACTATTGCTCCGATTACTCCAAAACCAAGATAAACTAAGACAACCCCAAGAATAAATTTGATTAGTGCAGAACCAGTTACTGAAATATTTTGCCAGACAAACTTTTGTATACCATTTAAAGCTCCGATTGCTAGGGCTGAGATTATTGAAAGATATGAAACGACTCCTACTAAAATTAATCCAGTATATGACTCAATTTTTAGAAAGCTTGCTATATATGGTACTAGTAAAAGATAAATTCCCAAAAGGACTAATCCAAGAATTATAACATAGAATAAACTCTTTCTTACCAATAGTTTAAACAAACCTTTTTCATCTCTTCCATGATATTCTGCTGCAAACTTAGACATTGTTAAAGTAAATGCTAAAGTTGAAAATGATGCTATATAGATAATTTTGAATAATGAACCAAAAATTCCCAAATCAGATGTTGAAAGATTTCTAATCATCCAAAATTGATAAAGAAAATTAAAAAGAGAAGCAATAACAGTACCTATTAGGAAGATGGTACTTGCTGCAAATAGAGAATCTTTGTCTTTTATTTTGCTTTCTAAACGAGAAAAACTGACAAGAGCTTTCTTATTTTTTATTAAACTGAGTAGATTTTTCATTTTCTGATTATTGTCGCATTAGTACTATACTATTTATTAATGATGTTATTTATTGTCAACTAAACCTGGATATAAGTTATCATAATCCAGTAATAACACTTTTTAAATCTTACTCTTAACGTAATTCTAAAATAGTAACATTTATAAATAGAAGAATTTCATAAAACTATATCACAAAATTTGTACTACTTAAAAAATACAACATTAACAACAAAAATGGATAGTGTGTTAAAACAAAAAAGCTTTGAAAAGTCAACAGTAAGAGTTTTAATTTTTCTGTTAAGTCTTGGTGTAATAACTATGCTTTTAATCTCTGCACCAGCAAATGCTTTTACAATTGGATTTTCTTCTGATAAAAAAGAAGTTGAACAGGGTGATGAAGTAAGTTTTGATATTTCACTTCAAGTGAGTCAAGAAGAATACTCTTCAATAAGCTCAATAACACTGAGCCTTGATGGACCTGAAAATAAGTATTGCACCTTTTCTACAAGCGGAAATATACTCTCTGGTTGTGCTGGTGTTAAGAATATAATTGTGAATATGAATAATAACTCTGATGGTGGAGATGGTTATTCTTATGGGTACGCTGGCTATATGTATAATTATGCTTATGGTTATGGAGATCAAAAAATTGAACTTAATTATAGACTGGTATATGATACGGAAACATTCCCAATTGGTACTTACACTACAAGTGTTAAGGTAAATTACGGATCAAGTCAGCTGCAGATTGATGGTGAGAATCTAATTGTAAAGCAAAAAAGTGAAAGCTCAACAAGTAGTCATGCTAGTTTTGGTAGAAAAGTATTAGTTTATCCAGGTCAAAAAGCACATTTACAGGTTAGAGAAGGAGATGTGTTTAATTTGCTTTCAGATAGTGATTTACACGAATTAATTGTAAAGAGAATAAATACCGACTCGGTAGATATTGAATTACATTCTGAATTCCAGGAATTAAATCTAAAGGTTGGAGATGTGAAAACAGTTGATTTAAATGGAGATGGTCAAAATGACCTTTCAATAAGCCTATGGTACTTGGGAGATAAAAAGGCAACACTTTATGTTGAAGCATATCATGCATCTATCTTGAAAAAAGAAGCAAAGATAATGCCTCAGATCATCAAAACAGATAGTATTCCACAGTTTAGTGGACCAGATTATCAATCAAGTAACTGGAGAGTTTGGTTTGGAAATTTTGGTTTAATAATAATGTTTATAATTTTGGACCTAATCATGATTGAATTAGTGCTCATTTTATATGTTTTAAAAAAGAAAAGAAAATTGAACCGTCGACAAATGCTAAAAAAAAGGTAAAATTTTAAAAAAATTACCACTGGAGTTCAATTAAGAGAATTTAAATATAAGTGCGTGTTTAATATTTCGAAAATAATTAATAAAGAGGAACTAAAGAGGAAAAATGAAAAAGGGTGTAACAAAGGTTTTGTCATTAATAACAACAGTAATGGTTATTGTTTTACTTTTATCATCAGCTCCGGCTAATGCTTTTAGTTTGGAGATAGATTCTACTGAAAGTTTTGTAAAAATGGGTGGAACAACTGATTTTAATATCTCAACAGTTATTGGTGATGGTGAAAAATTACAAATTGATAAGTTTATTGTGGATATTGTTGGACCTGAAACAATATCCTGTGAGTTCTTACCAAATGGCACATTAATCGCAAATTGTAGTGGAATTAAAATTACTCCAATTTTTGATACAACTTCTGATTTAAATAAAAGACTTATTAATCCTTTTGACCAAATTGGAATTGAAACTCTTGCTAATTCAATGAATGATGAAAATTTAACTGGTGGCTATATTTGGAGTAGTCTTGGTCCGGGAGAGTCACCTCGTTCTCCAACAACTGTAAAAACAGGTGTTACAATAATGACTGGTTCTGCAAATATAACTGTTGATCAGATTAATGTTGTTGGTGAAGCAACTAGAGTTTATATTTACGAAAATGATAGTGTTACTCAGATAGCAAATAGTTCTAATTGTAATGAAGTTGGATACTGTTCAATTAGCCCACCTGTACCTTTGAAGGCTAACCATGAGTATATTGTTGTTGGTGATGCAGATGGTGGAATGTATACTCCGTGGTCAAAAATAACTCCGGTGCCTCAGACATTTTTAGGATATACTATGCTTGATACAATAGATAACTCAGCTAATCCAAGCGGTTTTGGAACCCACACAAATGGTGAGGTTTTTACTATTGAAGGGCTGCATTATACTGGAGTTGTAATAAACAACAGTTCTGGAGATGACAATGGTTCTGGAGATGACAATGGTTCTGGAGGAGATGGAAGTGGTTATGGCTACGGAAATGGAGGATATGGTTATGAGGGAGATGGAAGCGGTTATGGATATGGTTATGATTATGGGTATGAATATGATTATGGATACAATTTTGGTAAGGGAATACTTTCATACAAAGTTTCTTTTGACACAGATCACCACAAATCTGGAATATACCATGCTTCTTTTAGATTAATCTCTGGAGATAAAGAATATGAAAAGGGTGGAAAGACAATCTATATTTTGGATGATAAGCTAAGAGGTTGTTCAATGAGAGCTCAAGGTGGTGAATTAAGTGAAGATACAACAAATTATACTAGTGAAAGAAATGGACTTAGCTTTAATATTCCTTTGAGAAATGCTGTTTCTGGAAGTGGTTCAGTGTTATCTCAGGCAGGAAGAACAAGATTAACCTATGACTTTGAGGTATTGGGTGTTTTAGAAAATAGTAATAGTACATTACAGGTATTAATAAAGGGAAACTATAGACTTAATAGGGAAAATAAAACTGAAGGAAAGTTAGGAGTAATTTTATTGGATAAGAATAGCAAAGAATTAAGCATTGCTGGTAAAGGTATCCAAATATTGAATATGAAAGTTGGATTTACTACAAAAAGTTGTAGTTTCTAAAAAGCTAGAGTTCTAATAAGCCTAATTATAATAAGTGTTTAATTGTAAATTATCTTGAAAATTTTACTAGTTTTTAGGGATAATTATTTGAAATTTAGTAAATCTTAATTGTTTTTTATTATTTTATAATTATTGTTTTTTAGTGTTTTTCCGAAGATAAAAATATTCATTGCAAATTAGTAACTACAAAAAACTATTTTCTCAGTGATAATAATCCTTATAAAGCAAAGACTTCTGAAAGAGAAATGAAACTGAGTGAAAAGAGATCTGGGAGAGTATTCATAATTATAGCAGGGTTAATTGCATTTTCTATTTTTTCTTTAAGTTTGACTAGTGTTTGTGCTGCTATAGTTGGTGGATCTACTACTACAACAATAAACAAAACTGCAGATGTGGGTTATATTTATAGCAAACAGTTCTTAGTTGATAACAATGTAATAAAAACATTAAATGAATTAAATTTAACTGTTGATAAAATAAGATATTCTGACCTTTATAGAGCAAATTTATCAAAGTATAGATTTTTGTTTGTGGGTGATGAAAGATTTTTTGATGCTACAAAAATACCAATAAGTAAGTATAATTTTATAATAGAAAATTATGACCATGGAAAAGTTTGGGGATTAACAGATAATGATGGAATCTCAAAACTTGTTGGGTCTAAACCTTTAATGGTGAATGTAAAAGGACAGACACCAGAAGTTTATACTCAAGCATTTTTTCAAGAGGGAAGTAGTGTAGCAATTCCATATTACTATTTGGCAGATGTTAACAAAAATCCTGCTTTTTATGATATTGCAAGAACTGTTGGTGCAACTAATGGTAATGATGGTGATGTAATTGCCTTTGCTAATGCAAGTACAAGGTTATTAACAGGACAACTTACCAATGGAAAGTTATGTTATTATGGAATAATTGAGTCTGATTTTTGGACTCCAGAAGCTAAAAGTTTGTTTAAAGATTGCGTTGCCTTTGTATCTAGTGAATGTTCAAGTAGGGGTGAATGTCCCTCTGATAGCATAAGTGATCAATATTGTATAAATAAAAGTGTTTATAGAGATGTATCTAACTATACTTGTGAAAATCCTGGAAAGGTGAATTCTGAATGTATAGCTGTAGCAAAGTCACAATTTATTAAATTATGTCCAAAGGGTTGTATTGATGGTGAGTGTGTTGAATGTATTAATGACTCTGATTGTGATGACCATAATATAAGAACAATTGATAGTTGTGTAAGTCATGTATGTAAACATGAGAATATAACATGTATTAATAATAGTGATTGTAATGATCTAAACCCAAGAACAGTTGATATTTGTAGAAACCCTGGAACACTAAATAGTAGCTGTGAAAATATAAATGTAACTTGCCTAACTAATAGTGATTGTGGATTAAATGGTTTTTTTGGTGATAAATTTTGCTTTAATAATAATGTTTTTAAGAACTTTGAGAATTTCACCTGCTTGCTTCCTGGAACACTAAATAGTTCTTGTTTGAGAACAAACTCTTCTAAGTTATTTCAGAATTGTAGAGCTTATGGTTGTGAAAATGGAGAGTGTTTAGGTCCTGAATGTATTAATAATAGTGATTGTGATGATGGAAATTCTAGTACAACTGATTTGTGTATAAATGAACATTGTGAACATAGAAACATTAGATGTTTTACGGATATTGAGTGTGATGATCAAAATTCAACAACAATTGATAGATGTGTGAATCCTGGAACAGTTGAAAGTTACTGTACAAATAGCTTATTTAATTGTGGAAGTGATGCTGATTGTGGGCTAAATGGTTTCTTGGGAGTTGAATTTTGTTCTACAAATAATGTATACAAATTATTTCAAAATGCAACTTGCATGAATCCGGGAACTCATAATAGTAATTGCGTTGTTACTCGAAAAGAAACTCTTGTAAATGATTGTGGAGAAAATTCTTGCGAATGGATAAGCGATCCTTTTTGTAAAAATGGAGATATCTACAAAAGACAATCATGCACAGTAAGAGGTTGTCAAAGCGGAGGTATTGCAGCTTGTTTTGTTGGAAATGTTAGTGAACAGGAAATTTTAATAAAGGATTGTTTAAGCGGTTGTGAAAATGGAAGTTGTCTCGGGTTAGAATGCACAAAAGACTTAGATTGTGATGATGGAAATTCTAGTACAACTGATAGATGTGTAAATAATCATTGTACCCACGAACCAATTGAATGTTTGACAGACATTGAATGTGATGATCATGATCCTAGAACTATTGATAAGTGTATAGATAATCACTGCCATCATAATCCACTAGAGTGCATAAATAGTAGTGATTGTGATGATGGAAATTCTAGCACTATTGATATTTGTTTATATAATTCTTGTAATCATATACCTGTCTTGCCCGTTTGTGGAAATGGTGTTCTTGAATCGGGAGAACAGTGTGATGATGGAAATAGAATTAATGGAGATGGATGTTCAGTAAATTGTATAGCTGAAAGACAAATTTGTAGAGAAATATGTTCTGGTGGCGCAATAGACTTTGATTTGTTGGCTGATAGAAGTGGTAGTATGAATAGATATCTAGATCCTCCAGTAAATAGTATATTTTCAAAAATAACAAAGATACAAGCTTTAAGGGATGCTTCTAAAAATTTGACAGTTGGAGCTATTGGTAGAAATCCACAAACAAAGGTTGGTTTGAGTACCTTTTCAACAGAATTTACAAATGAACATGATTTAAGTAGTGATCTAAATAGTCTAAATGATAAACTTATTCACATATACGCAAATGGTAATTCTGACACAAATTATAACGAGTCAATAAGAGACTCTGTAGATAAAATAAGAATACAGGGAAGAAATATGCCTAAAATTATCGTATTCTTATCTGATGGAGAACCAACAGTTGTAACTTCTAAAGATTCAAGTGGAACATTTAGTGATCCTGAAGATGTTAAATCGGCAATAGATGCAGCAAATTATGCCCGAATGAATGGAGTTGTAATTGTTACAATTGGATTTGGTAAAAAATCTGAATTAAATGAAACTCTACTAAGGCAAATGGCTGAGATAACTGGTGGAAGATATTTCTTTGTTGATTCATATGAGCAAGTGTTAAACCTTTACTCGGGAATTGGATCTAGAACATGTCAAATAATATGTGAAAGTACAACAGTCACCTGTAGAAGTAATCTAGATTGTAATGATGGAAATGTGTTCACAAGAGATATTTGTGTTAACCCGGGCATGGATGAAAGTTATTGTAGCCATGAAACACAAAATTGTAATTCTAACTTTGATTGCAATGATTTTAACCCACAAACAACCGATAAGTGTGTAAATAATAGATGTATTTTCATACCTGGCGAATGTTTGAATAACCTTGATTGTGATGATGGTAATATGAGAACAATTGATGTTTGTTTGAATGCTGGAGGTTATGATAGTTATTGTACACATAATAGTCTTCAATGTATCTATGACTCTGATTGTAATGATGGAAATAGATTAACAATTGACAGATGTATGAATAACAATTGTCAGCACAATTTTATAGAATGTGCAGATAGTAGCGATTGTAATGATGGAAATTCACAAACTACTGATGTATGTGTAAATAATCGTTGTCAACATAACCAAGTTATTGAATGCTATAGAGATCTTGATTGCGGTATAACTGGATTTATTAATGAAGATTTTTGCTATGGAAAAGATGTTTTTGGAATCTTTGAGAGTGCAACTTGTGTAAATAATCTTTGCTATACTCCAAGAACTACTATGTTAAAAGAGAATTGTAGAAACGGTTGTTTTGGAGGAAATTGTATTCAAGATGAATGTTCATTTAATTCGCAGTGTGATGATGGAAATAGATTGACTGTAGACCTATGTACTAATGGAAGATGTGAACATAACCCTATACAATGTACAGATAATTCCGATTGCAATGATAATAATCCAAGGACTATTGATAGTTGTTTGAATAATAGATGTAGTTATACACCAATTGTACAGTGTAACTTTGATTCTCAGTGTGATGATGGAAATCAAAGAACATTTGATAGCTGTAGAAACCCAGGAACAATGAATAGTTACTGTAGCCACGATTCAATAAACTGTTTAAGTAATGGTGATTGTGAGGATGGAAATGCTCAAACAAGAGATACTTGTGTAAATGCGGGAACTTTAAGCAGTTATTGTAGAAATGATTTATTGCAGTGTATTAGTGACTTTCAGTGTGGAAGTGTAACAACACAAAGATTCTGTAGTGGTGGAAATGTGATGACTAGAACACTAACACCAAAATGTTTGTCTAATAGTTGTACTTCTCAGACAAATGAAGTGCTTAGTCAAGTTTGTAATTATGGTTGTAGTAATGGAGAATGTATTATTGCTCAAATAAGATGTAGCTCAAATTCAGATTGTAATGATGGAAATTCTAGAACTGTGGATGAATGTATAAATGCTGGCACTCCACAGAGTTATTGTAGAAACACTCAGGTTGCTTGTATGAATGATGGTGAATGTGGAATTAGTGGTTTTGTTGATGGTAATTTTTGTTCATATGGTGATGTTTTTAGACAATATGTAAGTTATAGTTGTTTGAATGCTGGAACATTAAATAGCAATTGTCAAATTGCTGCTGAGAATAGATTGATTAATGATTGTCAGTTTGGTTGTAATAATGGAAATTGTAATGTTCCACAGTGTACTCAGGATTCTCAGTGTGGAAGTGTGAGTAGTGTGAGGATGTGTGTTGGATTAAATGTTATTGATAGAGTTACAACACCAAAATGTACTTCAAATAATTGTAATAGTGTTGTAAATGATAATATTGTTCAGAGATGTGATTATCAATGTAGTGGAGGTGCGTGTGTTAGCAGACCTGAATGTTTAACAGCTAGTGATTGTGGAAGTGATGGATTTATTGGAGATAATTTTTGTTCTAGTGGAGATGT
>JBAZXH010000002.1:115798-207662 GCA_041659945.1 Candidatus Pacearchaeota archaeon
ATATTGTTCAGAGATGTGATTATCAATGTAGTGGAGGTGCGTGTGTTAGCAGACCTGAATGTTTAACAGCTAGTGATTGTGGAAGTGATGGATTTATTGGAGATAATTTTTGTTCTAGTGGAGATGTGTTTAGAGTCTTTCAAACTTATTCTTGTTCAAATAATAGATGTTCAAGCTATAGAAATGACAGATTAGTTAATGATTGTCAGTTTGGTTGTAATAATGGAAATTGTAATGTTCCACAGTGTACTCAGGATTTACAATGCGGATCGATAACAACACAAAGATTCTGTAGTGGTGGAAATGTGATGACTAGAACACTAACACCAAAATGTTTGTCTAATAGTTGTACTTCTCAGACAAATGAAGTGCTTAGTCAAGTTTGTAATTATGGTTGTAGTAATGGAGAATGTATTATTGCTCAAATAAGATGTAGCTCAAATTCAGATTGTAATGATGGAAATTCTAGAACTGTGGATGAATGTATAAATGCTGGCACTCCACAGAGTTATTGTAGAAACACTCAGGTTGCTTGTATGAATGATGGTGAATGTGGAATTAGTGGTTTTGTTGATGGTAATTTTTGTTCATATGGTGATGTTTTTAGACAATATGTAAGTTATAGTTGTTTGAATGCTGGAACATTAAATAGCAATTGTCAAATTGCTGCTGAGAATAGATTGATTAATGATTGTCAGTTTGGTTGTAATAATGGAAATTGTAATGTTCCACAGTGTACTCAGGATTCTCAGTGTGGAAGTGTGAGTAGTGTGAGGATGTGTGTTGGATTAAATGTTATTGATAGAGTTACAACACCAAAATGTACTTCAAATAATTGTAATAGTGTTGTAAATGATAATATTGTTCAGAGATGTGATTATCAATGTAGTGGAGGTGCGTGTGTTAGCAGACCTGAATGTTTAACAGCTAGTGATTGTGGAAGTGATGGATTTATTGGAGATAATTTTTGTTCTAGTGGAGATGTTTATAGGATATTTAAAACATTTTCCTGCTTGAGCAATAAATGTTCAAGCTCTCAATCAAATAGGTTGATTAGTGATTGCTTAAATGGATGTAGTAATGGTCAGTGTATATCTCAGTTACCTCAATGCTCAGATGGAATTGATAATGATGGGGATAGATTAGTGGATTATCCTGCTGATCTGGGATGTACAAGTACAACAGATAATGATGAATATAATGCTCCACCTCAGTGTACTCAAGATAGGGATTGTGGAACAGTGAGCACAGTTAGAATGTGTGTTGGATTAAATGTTATTGATAGAGTTACAACACCAAAATGTTTGTCTAATAGTTGTAGTAGCTTGGTAAATGATAATATTGTTCAGAGATGTGATTATCAATGTAGTGGAGGTGCGTGTGTTAGCAGACCTACCTTGCCTCAATGCTCGGATGGAATTGATAATGATGGAGATAGGTTGATTGACTATCCGGCTGATCCGGGATGTACAAGTACAACAGATAATGATGAATATAATGCCCCAATAGTTTGTAATAGAGATAGTGATTGTGGTATAACAGGATTTATCGATGGTAATTTTTGTTCTGCTGGTGATGTGTTTAGAGTCTTTCAAACTGCAGTATGTAACAATCCGGGAACAATAAACAGTGATTGTATGATATCAAGAGAAAATAGATTAGTTCAAGATTGTTTGAATGGTTGTAGTGGTGGAAGTTGCACAAGCCAACTGCCACAATGCTCGGATGGAATTGATAATGATGGAGATAGATTAGTGGATTATCCTGCTGATCCGGGATGTACAAGTACAACAGATAATGATGAATATAATGCTCCCATATTGCCTCAGTGTAGTGATGGGATTGATAATGATGGAGATAGATTAGTGGATTATCCGGCTGACAGAGGTTGCACAGGAATGACTGATAATAGTGAGTAAGTGAATAAATCTTTATAAAGTTCAATAAAGCTAAACAAAAATGAAAATGAAAATAAATATTCAAATTAAATTTCAACAGGAGGTTAAAAAATGAAAACAGTAAGAAATTTTGGTGTTGGAAGTGCACTAGCCGTTGCAGGATTAGCTGGAGTTGTTAGTGGATGTGGTAGCGAAAGTTTAGCCCCACAAATACAACTTGCTGATGGAGCTGTTGAAAATAGAGTTTGTGTTGGTGATCAAACTCATAGAGAAGTTTTAGTTACAGCACCCATAGGCGGTTGTAATGTTGCAGGATATCAATTTGCTGTTCTTCCTAATGCAAGTAGTGATCATGAATCATCAAATATCAGATTAAATCTAGCAGAAGGAAATATTTGTTACAATGGTAGTGAGTTTAGTATTGTGGGAAATGGACATCAAAACTTTGACAATGGTAGTTCTATAGGTTGGGAAGTTCAGGGTAAAGATGTTGTTAAAATAGAATTTACCGATGGAGACTCAAATACCCAGTACACTGTTGGAGATATAAGCAGTGAAGGATTTAGAGATGGATATATTGGAATTGATTCAACTGCAAACAGCCCGGGAAGCACTAGACTTGAGATAAGAGCCTGGAATCCTCAAGGAATAACAAGCACACCATTCACAATTAGAGATAATGTGGTTGATTGTGGTGTTAATCCTGGTGAAGGTGAAGGAGAAGGCGAAGGTGAGGGCGAGGGTGAAGGAGAGCCAGTAGATAATTGCTCTTCAACAGCAAACTCTATAGCTCAAATGGTTCCTCGAAGACACGGAGACAATATCTCAACACCATTATATGAAGCAGGAGTTATTAATATGTACAATGTTGTTACTGATAGTGATGGAAGTGTCGTATCAGTAACTCAAGTTGGAAGAATCCCTCCAAATGAATACGAACAGGTTCACTTTAAAGTGCCTTCAACAACTGCAAATGGTAATCTTGAACGTGTATTGGTAGCAGGAACTGCTATTGGACCAGAAGTTGTAACGACTTGTCAGGATTGTGATCCTCAAATAGGTTACAGCCCAGCAGATAATGGATCTATCTATTTCTTAGATAGAGATTCAGATGGATGTAGAATTGGTGTATCAGCAGGAGACTATATTGTATGTGCGTCAGGAGATGAAACTAGCTGCAGCGTTGTTAGAGTAACAGATTAGTTTTTATTTTTTAATTGGGATTGTCCTCGGAAACGGGGCTTCCTTTTTTAATTTTATTTTATATTTATTTGATTTTTCATAAAGTTTATATTATGTGGTTTTTTTCATCAAGTACTAGTAACTACAAAAAAATATGTTCTCGATGATAAAAATGCTTAAAAAGGGACAAGATTGACTTAATTATTAAGTGATAAAAAATAAAATCATTTTAACACGATGAAAAAATTAATCCTATCGAATAATTCAAGATACCTATCTCTTCTATTCCTAACAATGTTCTTGACTATAGTTTTAGCAACAAGCGCAAGTGCAATAACTGGAAAGATTGGTAATGGTAGAATGTTAATTAATCTTGAAAAAGGAGACTCAATTGAAAGATCAATACTTGTAATAAATGATAATACTGTTGCAGTTAATATAAGTCTACTTGCTTCAGGAGATCTTGAAAAAAGTATAACTATAATTGACAAGAATTTTATGTTGCAACCAGGAGAGGAAAAAAAGGCTATGTTTAACCTGAGTGCAGATGATGTTGGAAAAAAAGAAGGAAAGATAAATGTAAAATTCCAACCTATTGGATTAAATGAATCGGGTGTTGGACTTTCTTCACAAATAATACTTACAGTTTATGAACAGGGACAATTACCAGATGACTCAAATGTAAGAACTGAAGATAATCAATTAAACAATACTGGAAACGTTTCTGATTTTTTTGGTTCAATTGGAAGTAAGGTAGTCGGTAATAAAATGGCTTTGTTTTTGATTGTAATAACTGTAATTTTAATTATTGCTGTTGTTGTGTTGCTGAGAATAAGTAAAAAAAAGAATGGTGAAAAGGGAGGAGAGTTTAATAGTAAACTTAAGTACGATGTTGGGAAAAAATGAACAAAAAAATGTTGTTAGTAATGTTTACTTGTATGTTTTTAATAGTTCCAATTGTAAGTGTTATGCCTCTTGTGAGTGCTGGAAAGGATGTAGCTTATGTTGTGAAAAATATGGAAGATGGCTACCTCACAAATGTACTTAACTCTTCTGGATATACCTATGATGTAATAAAGGAAACACAAATTTCTTCAACTAACTTTTCAGATTATAGAATGGTTTTAGTTGGTGAAGGAACATTTTTATCAAGTAATGTTCAAAAACTTAAGAATATAACCTCACAGTATAATTCGCTTATACTCAATTCAAAGCATTATTATAAAGCTGGTACTGACTTTCAATGGGGTTGGAGTAATTCTGCTGGTTCAATTTCAAGTCCAACACCTTTGAGAAATTTGGATAATATTAATACCTCTATAATAGTTTCTGGTGTTAATAATCCATTTAATGCATATTCTGTAACTGATCCTGGTGTAAGTACAAATGTTTTAGTTGGTCAAAAACCTGTGGGAATGACTTTTGTAAGCTATAAGAAAGATGGAACTTTTGCAGATACTGTTGTAAGCTATGTTGTTCCTGGAACAATTATGTTGAATGGAAAAACAATGCAATCAAGAGCTTTGTTCTTTGGTATAACAAATACTCAATACTGGACTGCAGATACTACTAAGTTGTTTAAAAATTCACTTAACTGGACATTAAATGGACAGGACAGAGATGGAGATGGTTATTTTGATAATGATTGTAATGATTTTAATGCTTCTGTTCATCCGGGAGCAACTGAAATACCTTATAATGGAGTGGATGAAAATTGTGATGGAATTGATGCTGCAGATTTAGATAGTGATGGATATTGCAAGGCAGGATATGTTATTCAAAATAAGGCACTGCAGTGTTCAAAAGAATTGGGTTTATTGGGAACTGATTGTAATGATGACAGTGCAAGTATAAACTCTGATGCTACAGATGTTCCTTACAATGGTGTGGATGAAAATTGTGATGGGCATGATTTGGTTGATGTTGATGGAGACGGTTATTGTAATGCTGGCTATGTTCTTAAAAATGGTTTTTTAGAATGTAGAAATGAAAGTGGTTTGGTTGGAACTGATTGTAATGATAATAACATAACTATAAACAAAAACGCTACAGATGTTCCGTATAATGGAATTGATGAGAACTGTAATGGAAATGATTTGGTTGATGTTGATGGAGACGGTTTTAACGCTGTGACTGCAGGAGGTAATGACTGTAATGATGATAATTCTGGTATAGCTCCAAATGCTACTGATGTTCCGTATAATGGAGTGGATGAAAATTGTGATGGGCATGATTTGGTTGATGTTGATGGAGACGGTTTTAATGCTACAGTTATTGGGGGAAATGATTGCAATGATAATAATTTAAGTATTAATTTTGATGCTGCAGATATTCCTTACAATGGAGTGGATGAAAATTGTAATGGCTATGATAATATTGACTTTGATAATGACGGATATTGTAAATCAGGTAGTTTAATTGAAAATAGTTTAATTCAGTGTATAAATGAAACAGAACTGACTGGAACTGATTGTAATGATAATGATGTAAGTATTAACCCTGGATCATTGATTGCAGAAAAAAATTGTGGAAATGATGCTCCGGTTTTGATTAGCCCGATACCTGAACAGGTGTTTAATGAAGATTCATTTAAGGAATTAGATATATCTAGTTATTTTAGTGATCCTGAAGGGAATAATATCACTTATAGTGTATTTTCTATTTCAAATAGTGAAAATATTAATGTTGAAAACTTATCAAATGGATTGTTTAAAATAACTTCTAAGCAATATTGGGATGGAAATGAAACTGTAGTGTTTAGTGCTTCTGATGGGGAAAAGGATACAGAAAGTAATAATGTAACTATTAGAGTTGTTCATTCAAATCACGCTCCAATACTTGAAAATATAAGTGATCAATCTTTTTTTGTTGGACAACTTGTGGCAATAACTCCTGTTGGAAATGATCCTGATGGAGATAATATTATTTACAGCTTTTCTTATCCAATAAACTCTTCTGGTGAATGGCAGACAAAGGCTGGAGATGAGGGAAGATATTTAATTAATGTAGCTGCAAGTGATGGACAGGGAGGAATGGATAACAAAGCATTTTATTTGAATATAATGCCAAGAGCAATAATCAATGAATTTTTTGCTTTTGGTAGCAGTGATTGGGTCGAACTTTATAATCCGCAAAATAGAAGTGAAGTGGTAATTGATGGATGTATATTAGAAAATAGTGCTGGAACAAACATTAGTTTGAGTGGAGTGATTGGATCGGGAGCTTTTAGAGCTATTGATTGGGCTGATGGTCTTGGAGATGTTAGCGACACAGTAAGATTAGTATGTAATGGTGAAGTTTTAGATAGTGTAATATATGGAACTGGTGAAGCTAATTCGGCACAAAGTCCTTTAGAAGGAAAATCAATTGGAAGAGTTCCAGATGCAAGAGAAACTGGAAATGATGCTGTTGATTTTGTGATGTTAGATAGACCTACAAAAGGCTTGTCAAATTCTGCAGATATGATCTCACCAATAGTAACTTTAACTTCTCCTGCAAATGGGCAGACATCTGAATCAAGACTTATTAATTTTGAATTTAATGTTGAAGATAACTCAAATAGTTTAACTTGTGAGTTTTATTCAAATTTTGATGGAACTTTTAAATCATTAAAATCTGCAGTTGTACCTTTAACTGGAGGTCATGGAACTGGTTCGTTCTGGGCAAATGATATTAATGATGGAAATTACATTTGGAATGTGAAATGTTCTGATGGAAGAAATAGTGTATTTGCATCAGAAGATAGATCATTTAGCGTAAATGCTCCTAATGCTCCTGTTTTGGCAACAATTGGAAGTAAAACAATTGCTGAAAATCAAACATTAACATTTAGTCTTGTGGCAACTGACACTGATGGTGGAAATTTAAATTACTCTGCTCAGAATTTACCTTCTGGTGCTAGTTTCGTTGGAAATGTATTTTCATGGACTCCATTGTTTAATCAAAGTGGAAGTTATCCTGTAACCTTTTTTGTAAAGGATAGTAGTGGATTAAGTGATAGCGAATCAGTATTAATAATTATAACAGATGTAAAGTTACCAATTATTTTGAATGATGCTGTGGTTTGTAGTAATTTATCAAATAAAATAACTGTGAAAATAGAAGATCCAAGTAAGAGTGATGAATTTAATATTGGAGACAGTATTGGCCTTAATGTAAAAGTAACAAATAGTCTTAATAGTACTGTTAGAGGAGATTTAAGGGCCTATTTATATGATACAACAGAAGATAGCTCAGTTATTGAAACAAAGAAAAAAATTAGTTTAAAAAAATCAACCAGCGACAGATTTGACCTAAATATTACTGTTCCGGATGATGCTGAAGTTGATGATAACTTTGTATTGTATGTTGTTTTTGATTCAGATAATTGTAATAGTAATTCCATTGATATTAATTTGGCAAGAGAAGATGATAAATTGATAATAGATAAACTTTTTATAAGTCCAAAAGAAGCTCAGAGTGGTGAAACCTTAGACATGAGTGTTAAGGTAAAGAATATTGGAAATGATGATCAAGAAGGAGTTTATGTTCAACTAAGCAATGCTGATCTTGGCCTTAATTTAAAATCAGATAAATTTGATATTGAAGGTTCTGGTGGAGATGATATAACTACTAAACTATTGTCATTCGCAATTTCAGAGAATATGAGCATTGGAGACTATGATATTAAAGCAGAGGTTGTTTACGGTGGGGAAAGAGATTCAAGAGTAGAAACAATTTCAATAAAAGAAGCTGATGTAGTGGTAGTTAGTGATGTAGTAGACAATTCAAATCAAGAGGTGATAACTTATACTCCGGATGATTATAACAGCGATGTAACTACCTATACAAATGATTACACAAGCAGTAATGATTACACAAGCAGTAATGATTACACAGCAGATAATGCAGATAACACTTATGTGAATGATGACATATTAAATGTTTATTCTGAAGATACTCAAGCAAATGCAGTACCTCAAAGTTCTGCAATGCCTAGCTATTTAAAAAATCCAGCAACTGGAAGTATGCTTTGGCTTCTTAATGTGTTGTTTATTGTAGGAATCGTGATAATAATTGCTATGATAATCATCGTTTCTAGACGAAGAAGTATGAGAAGAATGAAGTAAAAAATAAAATGAATAGACAAACTAAAGGGGTATTAACTGAGGTATTGACACTTCTAGGAACTGGGGCTATAATTGTAACAACTATGTTAGGTATGCCTGCAGCTCTTGAGTGTGCAAGGAGACATCATGAGGTTTCTCAAAGATTAGAAGAAAGAGGTAATAATTATTTTCCAGTTTATATTCTTAAAAAAGAATTGTCAAAAGAGGGAGATGCTTTTCATCCAATAGATCGGTACAATACTCCCTCAGCAAGAGATTACTTTTCAAAAAATTAAATAAGCTAACGTGCCGAATATTTTTCTTGATCAAAACGCTTATAAACTCGCTATTTATGATTTCTAGGTAGACTAGGCCGGCACGTTAGCTCTGTGCCATCTGCTCGTGAGCTTTAAGCAGGCTGCAAGAAGGCGAGTGACTTAGGAGTTATGTGGTCCTTACTCGGACGTTGAAGTTTTGTCCTATTTGATCTTGCTCTTGCAAACTGGGTCAGATCTTGATCGAAGCAGCCCTAAACAGGAAACAAGATGCTTGTAGGGTCACAAAGCGGAGAAAGAGAAAGGGTAGCCATATGGGTTCTGAGAGGCAAACCTTCGAGTCTACGCCTTAATTTATTTTTTATTGAAAATATAAGAACAATTGCTCAATCCTTTCGCTGGACTTCATTAGGTTATTTTTATGATAATTATCAATAAAAACATTTAATAATCTGTTTTAATTGTAGTATTCATGTATTTAATTAAAAAAGAGGATAAAAAAGGACAGTATTTTTTGATTGCTGCAATAATCATTGTTGTGGTAATACTTGGTCTTGCAGTTGGGATAAATAACACTCTTGTTACAAAAAAAGATTCTTCAAAAACATATGATCTATCAAAAGAACTAAAACTTGAAAGTGAGTCAGTTGTTAATTATGGAATTTTTAATCAGCAAAATTTGCAAAATGTACTTGATAGTTTTGTTGAAAATTATAGTCATTATATTGGTGAAGACAATGATGTTTATTTTGTTTATGGAAACGGACAAAATATAAATTATACAGCCTATAGTGTATCTGATGTTGGGAGTATTAGTCTTGATTTAGGTACCGGAGCACCAGTAAAAGTTGATATAAAAAATGGGGTATTAAAAAAGGGAGGTCAACAAACCACAAGCAATTCAGTAAATATTTCTATAGACGATATTAGTTATCCCTTTGAACTTAGTGAAGGAGAAAATTTCTTTTTTGTAATACAGGAACCAAGAAACAATGAAACTGGCTAAAATAAAAAATAACAAGCAAGGAGTAAGTGAATTAGTTGCGTATGTAATCTTAATTGTAATAGCTATTAGCATCAGTTTACTGGTTTATGCATATTTGAAGATAATTCTACCAAAAAGCCAACTAGAATGTGATGATGGTGTTTCAGTTGAACTAAAGGATTATAATTGTATTCCTACTGATAAGGTTATTAATATGACAATAAAAAATAATGGTTTGTTTGGAGTTCAGGGATTAAATATAAGGTATGCTGATAAACCAAATTCTGTTACTTCGCGTTCTTTTAGGGGTGTTGGTCCTGATGGAAGACCTATTGGTGAAAATGGAACGTTTTATTTTCTTGCTACAATGCAGCAGGGTGTTGATTATAATGTAAATTTAAGTTATGCTAGTGGTGGAAAAATATCTAAACTGCAAATAACTCCAGTACAATTTAAACAGGATGCTGATGGTAAGAGAAAAGAATTTGTGCTTTGCAAGAACAGCATACTAACAAGAGATATTGTTGGGTGTGGATATTAATAAAAACAGAAAGCTATTTAAAGGGGAGAAAATTAAATATACTAGAATGAAAGAAAAAAGAGGAATATCCCCTGTTGTTGCAACTGTTCTTTTGGTGGCAATTGTTGTTGTTGTGGGCATTATAATTTTTCTATGGGCGAGTGGAATATTTGGTGAAAGTGAACAAAAGTTTGGAGAAGCAATTACAAAGTCCTGTGATACTATTGCAATATCTGCAAGCTATTCTGGAGGCAGCTTACAAGTCTCAAATGATGATTCAAGAATACCTCTTTATGGTTTGATAGTTTATGATGAACAGGATGGTAATTTGGTACCAATAGATGCTGGAGAAGTCGGTCTTGCTCCGGGCGAATCAAAGGAAATTAGTTTATCACTTACTGATCCTAAACAAGTAAGTCCGGTATTGAAAGGTACAAAAGATGGTTCTGATATAACCTATACTTGTGATAAGAGAAAGATTGATATTTCTAGTTAGTTCTTGACTTTGCTTTTTTTTGACATATATAGACAATTGTTCGTATCCACTCACATTACTTCAATAAGTTTAATTTAACAACTTTAATTAGGTTTAATATATCAAGAATCCGCAGACCAAAGTTCTTGACGTGTAGGAATTCTTGAGCACCTCGAGAATTGGATGAAGTTAGAACAATTCTCTCAGTATTCAAATTTTCAGTAGCTTAATTTAAGAGTGATAAGCATTTAAATGAAAGATATTTAAATGCTTGAAAGTTAATTATGATATGGATAAAAGAGGGCTTTCGGGTGTTGTTACAACTTTATTGATTGTTTTAATTACTGTAATGGCAGTTTTCATTCTTGCTTCGGTTATGGTTCCTTGGGTTCAAAATACTTTGGATAATCAAAAGGGATGTTTTAATATACGAGGGGAATTAAAGTTTAATGAAGCTAAATCATGTTACAATATTAGTGATGGAGGAAATATAAACTCAACAAAAATAAATATTGTTTTTGGAAAATCAAATTTAAGTGAGATTATTCTATGGTTAGATATAAACGGAGATTATAAAATGTATAGACTGAAAAGGGGAAGTACTTGTTGTAACAGTGATACTCCTCCAGTTACAATAGTAAATACTACGGGTGGAACAGTTATGGGTATGGGAAAACAGGGTAGTGAAATGTATTATATTATTAAGGATAAAGTGGTAAAAAGGGTAAAGGTTGCTCCAGTAGTTGAGGGTAAGGATTGTACAGATATTATTGAAGATATGGAATTAGAGAGGTGTGAGGGTTAGATGATAATGAAAAAGAAAGGACAGGTATGGGTTGAAACAGTAATTTATACTTTGATAGGATTAACTTTAATTGGACTTATTCTTGCATTTGCAACACCTGCAATACAAAAACAAAAAGACAGAATAACTATAGAACGAACAACTGAAGCAATGATTACTCTTCAGAATAACATTGCTACCGTAAAATTAAATGGACCTTCAGACTCAAAGGAATCAGCACTTACCATAAGCAGAGGTAAACTAACAATAAACTCAAATAATGAAAAGATCACGTTTCAGATAGAGGATAGTAGCTATGCACCGAGTGAACCAGGAATAAATACAGAATTACCTGGAACAGATTTGTTAATGCTAACAGAAAAAAAGGGTAAAAAATTTCAGACAAAGATTATTTTGGATTATACTGAAAAGTTAAATATTACTTATATGGGAAAAGATACTGAAAAGGTAATTACCCCTGCAGCTGCACCATATCTTCTTATTTGTGAAAATTTAGGAAAAACTGGAAGTTTAACTCAAATTAATTTTTATATGAGTTAGTTAAAAGAGAATAACATTCTATAAAACCCCTAAAACTTTCTTAGAAAGTTTTAAATAAACAGTTAGCCATTTAAATTAACTAATAGAGGTGAAAATGACAAACGATTTATTTATAGATATAGCACCACCAATACCTGCTCTACCCTTGTTGAAAGATAAGACTACTGTTGACATTAGATATTCGGTAACATCTCCTTACACAACAATACATATCTACTGGGACCCGAAGGTTGCAGAATTAAAGTATGATGTTGAAGAGCCAATATTAACTGATGAGGAAGGGGCTAACTTGGATGAAATTGAAAGGGGTATGACCGAGTTAATAAACATAAATGTTGTTGTTGAAAAAACACAGGAAGCAATATTAGACTACATTGATAAAACTGCTAAATTGTTAATAAGTGAATTAAATCTCCAGGTTTCTGAATCTTCATATAAGAAGATATTTTATTATTTGTATAGAGATTTTGTTGGATTTAATGAGACTGATGCTCTAATGAATGATTATTTTATTGAAGATATAGAATGTAATGGGATAAACAGTCCAGTCTATATTGTTCATAGAATATATAGAAACTTAAAGACAAATATCAACTTTAATTCACTTGAGAAACTAGCTAGTTTTGTTGAGAAACTTGCTCAAAGAGCTGGGAGGTATATTTCATATGCTTCTCCAATATTGGATGGCTCGTTACCCGATGGTTCAAGAGTTAATGCAACATACACTACGGACATAAGCAGTAAAGGTCCTACATTTACAATTAGAAAATTCACAACACTGCCTTGGACACCAATACAATTAATTTCATTTAATACTTTAAGTCCAGAGATGTTAGCTTATTTTTGGTTAATCATTCAGTACAAAGCAAATATCTTGATTGCAGGAGGAACTTCTTCGGGAAAAACGACTTTGCTAAATGCTATCTCATTTTTTATTCCTCCCGAGGCAAGAGTTGTAAGTATTGAAGATACTCGGGAATTAAATCTACCAAGAGAAAACTGGTTGCCAAGTGTTGCTAGAAGTGCTATTGGTACTGGAACAATTGGAGAGGTAGATTTATTTAAACTATTAAAAAATTCTTTTAGACAAAATCCGGACTATGTAATTGTTGGAGAAGTAAGAGGTCAAGAAGCTTTCGTATTGTTTCAGGGAATGGCTTCAGGGCATGCTTCAATAAGTACATTTCATGCAGATTCTGTTGATACGGTAATAAAACGTCTTGAAACTCCTCCGATAGAACTTTCACCAACGCTAATAAACACCCTTGATGCGGTTGCGATAATGAATCATGTTATTGTAAAGAAAGAGCATACAAGAAGACTAACTTCAATTGTTGAAATAATTAATGTTAATTCGGAAGGAATTGCTCTAACAAACACCCCATTTATTTGGAATCCAGCAGAGGATAAATTTTATTTTAAGAAGGATAGCAAAGTTTTTGAAAAGATAAAAAAAAGATATGGTTTGACTGATGAAGAGTTACATAAGGAGTTTGCAATAAGAACAAGGTTGTTGTATGAGATGTTTAGAAGAAGAATTTTTGATTTTAATGAAATTCAAAAGTTGGTTAATGAATATTATAAAAATCCAGAGAGTGTATTACGAAAGTTTGGTATTAGAATCTAAAAAGAAAATGATTACAGAAAAAAATCTATATGTCCTATCACAATTTATAAATGCACTAAATGAAGCATGTAATAAATTAGAAGAGAGTTATGTGAGAAAAGATATAGAAAATTTTGAGAAATCAAAAAGATTAATCTTTGAACTTAAATCTAAAATTGATTCTATGTTACAATGAGTCTACAAGTTTTAAAGGTAAATGCTCTGCAGGAGAAAAAATTGCTTGACAAATTAAACTTTCTTTTGAGAAAGAATATGATGTCTACTGATCTAAGAGAAAAACGAGTTATAGAAAATGCTATAATTGCTACTCAAAATCAGATGAGAATTTTAAATAATTCTATTCCACTGTTGTTAAATAATATTTCATTAGCTAGAAGACTTCCTCAACCAGAAAATTTAGTAAGTCTTCCTAAACCAATACAGCAGGCAACAATAAAAAAAGAGCTTGGAGGAGAATTGATTACTCTTAAACAAGAGCTGGAGGGTTCTGAAACTTTAATTGCCATAGCAAAGAGAGACAAAAACGAATATTTAAAACAGCTACAGATCACAAATGATTCTTTAAAACATATTAAGAAAAAAGAAGAATTGATAGAATCTTTTGATAATGAGTATAAAAAACCTAATGGATATGTTACTGCTGCAAATAAAATTTTTTCTGAATCTTCCAAAAAATACATTGAAGGGGGTTACTTTAATTGGTTAAAAATATCATTAAAAAGGGGAGGATTTCAGATTTTACCAAGTAGCTATGTTTCAGTTATATTTCTTACAACTTTTTTAGCTTTTTTCATAGGAATTATTTTGACAATAATCTTAGTATTCTTTCAGATATCAATTACTCCTCCATTTATAGCACTAAGTCAGGAGATAACTCAAAGGCTTATTAAATTTGGAGGTTTAGTTTTAGGTATTCCTATTTTAACTTTCCTAGCCCTATACATTTATCCTTCTACAGAAAAATCTTCAATTGAAAAAGATATTGATTATGAACTTCCATTTGCAACAATACAAATGTCTGCAATAGCAAGTGCAGATATAGAACCAAGTAATATTTTTAGAATAATTGCGCTCAATAAAGAATATCCTTCCATTAGACAGGAGGCAAAGAAAGTAATGAATCAAATAAACCTCTATGGGTATGATTTAATAACTGCCTTGAGAAATGTTGCAATGAGTAGCCCGAGTCATAAATGGGCTGATTTACTTAATGGATTTTCAACAACAATAAGATCTGGAGGAGACTTGGGAAAATATCTAGGTAAAAAGGCAGAAACTATGCTTTTTGAGTATAAATTAAAAAAAGAAAAATCAACAAAGGCTGCTGAAACATTTATGAATGTTTACATAAGTATCGTTATTGCTGCACCAATGTTGTTAATGTTAGTTTTAGTCATGCTTAATGTAAGTGGCATAGGATTTAGTATGCCTATTTCCATCTTGACTCTTGTGGCCGTGGGAGTAGTTTCATTAATAAATGTAGTTTTCATTGCATACTTACATGTAAGCCAAAAAAGAATATGAACAATAACATAAAATTTTATAAGGTAAAATTTAAACTGCGAGAATTCATGGAATTCTCTGGCACTCGCTTGAAGAGGTCAAGCTCATGAAATGAAAATAACAAAAAGTGTTTTGTTGGGGATTTTTTTAGGATTATTAGTTCTAGGCGGGGCAGTGGCTGCTTATTTGATTCCTCAGGAAAAATCAATGAACTTAGTTTATTTTTTGGTTGGTGCAGGATTTTTAATAATTGTTTTTCCATTTGTTCTAAGCTCAGTTTTTGAAACAAGATCTGAAAGAGAAAAGGATGAAATGTTCTTGGAGTTTGCTAGATCACTTGTTGAGGCAGTTGATTCGGGTACTCCAATAAGTAAAAGCATTATTAATCTCAAAGCAAAAAGTTTTGGTAGTTTAAGTCCGTATATAGAGAAATTAGCAAATCAAATAGAAATAGGCATTCCAGTTAAAGATGCACTTGAAACTTTTGCATATGATACTAAGAGTAAAACAATAATTAGAGCAATAACATTGATTAGAGAAGCAGAAAAAACTGGTGGAAACATTAGTAGTATATTGGACTCGGTAGCAACATCTGTTTCTGACATAGAAAAATTAAAAGCTGAAAGAAGGTCTGCAATATCTTCGATTGTTATGGAGGGATACATAATCTTCATAGTATTCATAGTTATTATGGTCATAATGGAAATAAAGATTATTCCAATGACTTCTACAATAAACACCATATCCAATACTGCTTCACAAATGGATATTGCTGGAATTGGTGGGGGAAATGCAATTCCTAGTTCTCAATATTCAATTGCTTTTTTATCACTTTTAGCAACACAGGGGTTATTTTCAGGGTTGGTAATCGGAAAGTTAGCAGAGGGAACTATAAAGGCAGGAATTAAACACTCTTTTATTTCCGTTGCAATGGCATTATTAATCTCAACTGGAGCAAGGATATTTTTAGGATGATTGACTCAATAATCAAAAGGAATAGAAGGGCACAGAGCCATATTGAGGTAGTTATTGCTTTTGTAATTTTTATAACATTCTTAATATTTATATTTACTTTGTTTAATCCATTTAAAAAACAAATAAATCCTGAATTTGCTAATTCAGTATTCAATAAAATAAGGGAAAATACTTCGACTATACTGAGTAGTGTGTCAATTAATTTGAATACTAGTAGTATGACTAATGTTACCAGCAATATTCTAACTTGGAGTTGCATTGCAATACCTCCAATAGAGGGATTTGATTGTAGTGGAACAAAAAAATTAGTCGTGAAAAAGAGTAATGATGAGATTGTATCTGGATTTATTGATAGTGTTGATGGAAACAAAATAAAATTTGAACAGGAAAAAGATATAACAAAAACTTTTTATACATTTTATTGTGAAGAAAATTTAACTGAAAATCACGGCGGATTTGTTCCAAGTACATGTATGGCTTTAACTAAGGAAAAGAATTATAGTTTGGGAATAGTTGTTAGTAGGGATTTATTTTCTGGAGATAAGATAAAGGTGTTTAATGATTCATATACTCGGAATTATTTTAATATTAAAAGTACCTTTGTACCCTCAACAAATGATTTTGGGGTTGTTATTGTAACTGAGAACGAACTTGTATTAAACGCAACAAGAAAGATACCTAGAGGAATAAATGTAGATTCTCAAATAACTCCAATTGATATTGTTGGTAAGGACGCTGAAATTAAAAAAGCTACAATTAATATATTTGTATGGTAACTAAAATGATAAAAGGAAAAAAAGGAATTGTAAGAATCATTGAAGTTTTTATTGCAATAATAATAATTGCTTCTGTTGCAGTTTTTATTTATACTGCTCAGGTGAAAAAGGTAGACAGATCTGAATCAGTTTATAGATTAGAAACAATTATCCTTGATAGAATTGCTTCGAATGATACTTTAAGAAATGCAGTTTTAAAATCAGATGAGCCTGATCCAGCAGGAATAGGTAATATAACTTTGATAAATAATACAATAAAAGATGTTGTTCCTTCGGATTATGTTTTTATGTTTAAGATATGTGGCCTAAATCAAATATGTGGACTAGAACACACTTCAAGTTATTATACTAAAAAAGAGATTTATGCACGTGAAATTTCAGTGAGTTCAACATTAAGTGAATATGATCCAAAAAAAATTAGATTGTTTATTTGGTTAAAAGAATAGAAAGTTAGCAAAGGTTTAAAAGATAAAAAATACTATAATAACTAACATTTGTTTAACAAAAAGGAGGTGAAAATGGCTAAAAAAAGTGTTCTAGACTGGATTGCTCTAGTTTTAGTGATAATAGGTGGTCTTAACTGGGGATTAACTGCTCTTAACTACAATGTGGTTGATATGCTGTTCTCAGGAAGTCTTGCTATTGTTGCTACAATAATTTACGGACTTGTAGGACTAGCAGCATTGTACATGATTTATTTTGCAATTAAAAAATAAATTGTTGTTGCCGCGATTTTTTATTTTTAGGATTAAATATAAATACTAATTCTTTTATTTTATTATATGAACTCACAAGTTAAAGAAGGGAAAGGAAAATTTGAATTTTTACCGCATACTGCAGATATAAAGTTTAGAGCATATGGAAAAAATCTCAGCAAACTATTTGAAAATTCTGCTTTAGCAATGTTTAATTCGATGTATTCTGGAAAAGTAAAATCCAAGATGAGGAAAAGTTTTTCTATTGTTGGTAGAGAGAATAATTTAGAAGCTTTACTTTACAGTTTTCTTGAAAAGTTTTTAATACTGCTTGACACAAAAAACTTTTTTGTTGCAAAATTGAAAGTTAAAATTATTTTTGTAGACGGGAAGACTAGATTAAATGCAGAGGTTTTTGGAGATAGTGTAAAAAATTATCAAATTGACCTCGATGTAAAAGCAGTTACCTATAATGAGATGTTTATCAAAAGAATTAGCAAATCAAATAATTCTTGGGTTTGTCAAGTTGTTTTGGATGTTTGAAAATTTTTATGAAAATTTTCAAGTCACAAAAATCTTTGATTTTTGATGTTTAACTGTAAAAACTTTAAAATATAAATAAGTTTATAAAGTCTAAAAATCAAAATATATTAGGAAAATGAGTATACAAAAGAGGAAGAGTGGTGGTGAAATCTATGTTTCTGTATTATTTATATTAGCTTTGATGTTAGTTGTTTTATCTTTGAGTTTTGTTAGTGCTGCCAATAAACCAATAAAAGCTTGGGATATATATATTACTCTTCAAGAAGAATCAAGTGCTAAATATCTTTCTGTAAATGGTGAGGGAACACCATTAACTGATGGAGTTAATGCAAACAGAGGCATTGTTGGCAATGAACTAGAACAGTTTTATTTAAGACCAATGTATGCTGATAACACAATTAATTATGCAAGTAGAGGGCAGTCTGTTACAAGTGGAGAATATGTTAGTTTTGTTTTTATTAAAAAAGATACTGCTTTAATGTACATAGACAGTGGTTGGATTCACGGATCTGGATTAGCAAGTCAAGATGGTGAGGGAGGTACTGTGCTAAAACTTCAAATATTTAAGGACGGTGGAAATGCTGGTGATGAAATTCTTTGTGGAGATAAAGTTTATTTTAAAGATCCTAATGAAAATAAATACTTAGATATTGATTTTGGGCAGTCCCATAATCCGGCTCAGAGAGGTAATGGATTAAACAGATTTTATATTTATGAAGCAGATGGTGGTTGTTCAAGTACTGAAACTCCAGAAAATGGAATTAAAAGTTGGGATTTAACAGGAGAACCAATACAACATACTCTTTTTGATCAGCTTAGTACGCAGAATAATGGAAATGGTGTTGGAAAAATGCATTCATATACTTGTAGTGTTGGATATTTGCCTGTAGGACTTACGCAAAATTATGATGGAGAATATGTTGGTGATGTTTGTTTAATTTGTGCTAAGTATAATATCGTTAATGGAAAGATTAAGATTGACACTACTGATAAAAAATATATTGGAGGTAACTGTCAGTCTGAAATAAATCCTCTTTATTGCCCTATAAAGGGTGGTAAGCAAACAGTAATGGTTGATATTGGAGGAATGGTTGATAAAGCAGGCACAAAACCACTTACTAAATCTATAAAAGATTACGCAAGAAGCTACAAACCGTATTGTTTACCAATTAATCCAGACACTGGAGAAATTGAAGGAGAAAGAACTGGTGGAGAATGTGAAGTTGGTCAAGTAATGGTAGGGTTTACTCATGCTGATGGATTAATTTTTGAACAGCAATGCTCTGCTTGGGAATCTGTTTGGTTTGGCTCTGATAAAAAGGACCAGAAAATTGTCGATGACAACTGTTGTTTTGATCCATGGAATGACTGTGAGGATAAATCATGTCTTTCACCTAATACTAAATGTGAAAGATGTGGTCCGTTTGGTGCTATTTGTCGTACTGGTAAGGATCATAGAGATTTTACAACTAACTCAAGAGGAGCTAGTCCAATATGCCAGGCATATGAAGTTAAATCATCTCTTTTAAGTTGTGGAAATGGTGTTTGTGATGCTAATGAAGACTGTACTTGTATAGATTGTGATAAACAAAAAGCAAAATGTTCTGAAGGACAGGTTTGTGATTATACTCAAACAAATTGTGTAGATGCAACATGTACTTGTGATTTTGCAGATTCTTGTGGAAAACCAGTTGAAGGAACTAGTTGTGCTGGAACTTGTACTTCTGCAAATGGAGGAAAATGTTCTACCGGAACTTGTGATGCTAGTGGTGCTTGTAGTGTAGTTCCTGCTGGAACTTGTCCAAGTGGCTTAGACTCTGAATGTACAGCAGATTATGCTGGACAACCAAGACACTTTTATACAGTTGATAAAGCTGAAAGAAATAGTGATGCAAGTGGAAGATTTGTTTATGAGGGAATAGCTGGTTATGTTTATTCAACAGAAGTTGCTGGAACAGAGAGATTATACAGACAAAAAAATAATGTTACAAAAGATCATTTTTACACAGTAACTACTTCGGGAGTTAGCACTGCTGAAGGTCTTGGGTATGTTAATGAAACTCAAGAGGCTTATGTTTTAGCTACGACTGCACAAGTTTGTTGTGAGACTACTTTAGTAACAGATCCTCCAGTAGTTTCGTATGATTGGGTACATCTTGCTTCTGATTGTGCATTACCTGCAGATTGGGTTGGAGCAAGTAAGAAACTTGTAGATTCTAGTTTATGTTCTTCTATAGAACAGACAGTTACTCCATTATATAGATTATATAAAGGTGATAGAGGACACTTTTATACTTGGGATGTAGCTGAGAAAGATTCTGCTGTGGCAATGGGCTATACTCCTGAAGGAAATGAGGGAAATGTTTTATTAAAACAGATTGATGGAACTGTTCCGTTATACAGGCTTTACTACCCTGGAAAAACTTGTGATGCTGTAACTAAAAATTGTGTTTCTAATAAGTATGTAAATCCGTGTACAGTTGATGGCGAACAAACAGCTACAGAAAATTGTGATGATGGCAACTTAATTAATGATGATGCTTGTTCAAATAATTGTATTTCTAAGGCTTGTGTAGAACCTGGAAAACTTTATCAATGTCCTGACGGAAGTTGTGTTACAAATGCTGCTGATTGTCAGCCTATAACTCCTTCTGGATGTACTCCAAATAAGGTTTGTGATTCTGGTGAAAATTGTGATTGTCCAGACTGTCACGGATATAAGGACAGCTGTAGTGGTGCTGATCAGGTTTGTAGTTTTATCAGCAAAACTTGTGTAACTTGTGAAAGTCTTGGACTAGCTTTCTCTGCTGCATCAGATGCTACAACACCCTTTTTAGGAACTTGTACATTTGATCCTAGTTATCCTAAGGTAACAATTACAAAACCAGTAAAAAGTGATGATCCTGACAATTGGGAAGAATATAAAGTTGGAGAAGAAATAACTATTGAAGCTACTATGGACAATAAAAGAAAAGATCTTATGGCTGAATGGGATTTTGGAGATAATAATAAGACTGTGATAACTAATTGTTTAACAACAAATGTTGGTAAATGCGCTAAGTTGTATCATACATATAGCACCAAAGGAGCTTATACAATTAAGGTAAATGTTAGTGAAATGGGTGGAGAGAAATTCGCAGTGGATCATACAAGCGTATTTGCTTATATGGTTGGACCTAATCCAATGGCAATAATAACGCAACCAAAGTTTGGAGATGTAATCCCTGATAATAACTCTGTGAAGTTTAATGCAAGCGAAAGTTTTGTGGCTGATTGTGTTTCACCTTACACTACATGTACTGCTCCAAGCTATGAAGTTGGAACTAGTGATAAGTTATGTTGTACTAAATTAGCAAATCCTTCAGATGCTACTGCTGGATATAAATTCCACTTTGAATGGACATTTACAGATTTTGGAACTGAAGGTGCTTCAACTCCGGTAACAATCAAAGGAACTTGGGCTGATGATTATAGTAAAGTTGTTGATTTTAGCTGGGCATTTATAACACCTGGAGTTCACACTGCAAAGCTAAGAGTAGGTTATGAGAAAATAGTTTAAATACTAAATAGAATAAAATAATAAAATGGTAACAATTAAAAAAGAGAAGATAGCATTGTTTGCATTGGTATTTGTAATTGCTTTAATTCCTTTTGTAGTTGCTGATGTTACATGGTCAGAAGCAAATACCATGTTTCAAACTGGAAGTAATGTTATGTGTAAATTAGAACCTACAAGTTCTTTTTGGGTTTCATACGCAGTTCCTTCTATATCTGCCATGGACAGTTGTTATAATCCTCATGGCATTGGTGAAGATGGATTAAATAAAACAACTTGTTGCCCGACTGGGTGGGATTGTAATTTAGATACAAAGCTGTGTGTTAAAGTTAATGATGAACAAGGAAATTTAACCTGTGGTAGTTATAAAACTGAAGACGCTTGTAGAATGCATAGTGGAGGAGCAAATTTACCTGAAAATATTAAAAAATATATAGAAGAAAGAAATGCTGATTATATAAGAAGACTTATTCAAAGTGTTGATTCTAGTTTTGGAAATAATGTAGCAAGATTTTGCCATGAAGACTTTCAAAAGCACTGGGAAAAGAATGGAAAGGGAATAACCTTTAAAGAATGTGGATGTGTTTGGAATAGTACTGATTGTTTAGAGACTTTTAAGTATATTAATGAAACTTCTGGAACACCAACCACAACTGTAGTGACTTTTGAATGTCAGACAAATTCAAAAGAACTTCAAAATAATTGTGATGCTGCAGATGAGACTGATAGAATGATGACTTTGGAATGGACTGCTAAACTAGTTGATAGTAAGGGAGTAATACATGCTCCAACAGATGCTTGTAAAGATGGAATCAAAGAATTCCCTTGTCCACCAAAAATAGATAATCCTAAAAGTTTACTTCCTTTTTTTGGAACTCTTGGATTTATATTAGCTAGTTCAATAATTATCGGAGTTTATGTCTTCTTAAGAAAAAGAAAGGATTAAATTGGGGTTTATGATTTATGAAAAGGAATAAAAAAACAAACTTTAAAAAAACTTTTCTATTTTCTGGAATTGTTATTATTGCTGTTTTAGTTCTTGCATCAATCTTAATTATTGATTTAACAATAAACAAAAATAATGTAAGCATTTCTGGTAATGTTATTCAAAGTGGCACATGTGTTGCAAAAACATACTATGTAAATGCAACAACTGGAAATGATGCTAACACTGGAGAGTCTCCAGGGAAACCTTGGAAAACTTTATCTAAGCTAAGTTCAATGGATTTTTGTTCGGGAGATATAATCCTTCTTGAAAGAGGAAAAACATGGAATGAAATTTTATTTCCTAAATATTATATCGCAGGTGCTGCACAAAGTCAAATAACTTTTGGAGCTTATGGTGCTGGTGAAAGGCCAATTGTTAGGGGTATTGTTCTTGGGGGTGTTAGTTATGTTATTGTTAAAGATATAACATGTGACTTTGGAGGAGATGGAAATTTAGAGGGAAGATGTGTTAATTTGATTTCAACAAATAATGTAATTTTGGATAACTTAGTTGTGAAGAATTCTGTATCTGCTGGAATCTTTGTGGGTTCGGAAATTCAGGGAATGTGCCAGAATAATGTAGTTAAAAATTGTGAGGTTTATAATAGCACGGGTAATAATCCTGAAAATTTAGGTAAAGGTATTTATTTTTGGGGTAATAAAATTTGCAAGGGAAATTCAATATTAAATAATAAAATTCATAATAATGATGGAGGTGGAATTATAGTTTCAGAATCATCATTTACAAATATAACTAGCAATGAAGTGTATTTGAATGGTGCAGTAGGAATTGGTCTTGGACCTGCTTCTGTTCTGGCTGGTGGAGAAGAGGCCACATCAGATAATATTATTGAAAAAAATTTAGTGTATAGCAATGGGCAAAAATTAGATGATATTTTTGGAATTGATTTATATCGTGTTGGAAATAGAAACACTGTGAGATATAATACTGTTCATGATCAACATAATACTGCAACTGATTCAAAGATTCTTGCAAGATATGGTGGAAGCTATAAATATGGTACTGGAGGAATAAGGCTTGATGGTAATGTTAATGAGTCCTATGCTGCTAGTGGCAATAAGGTTCATCATAATATTATTTACAATGAGTATTCTGGGATTGATGTTATTAGTTTTAATAATACTGAAATTTATAATAATGTTATTTATAATACTACAAATAGGGCTTTTGCAATAGAATCTTTGAAAAAAGTTTCTAATACTAAGTTTAAGAATAACATAATGCAAAATCCTTCGGCTGGAATTTCTGTGCTGATGGCAAATTCTTTGTCTAATCAAATTGATTATAATATCTACTATCCATCAAAACCAAACATAAGCGGACAAGATTCTCATTCAAATGTTGTTGATGCAAAATTTGTGAGTGTTTTAATTAAAGACTTTCATTTGCAATCAAATTCTCCTGCAATAAACACGGGAGTTGACATTGGAATAATAAAAGATTTTGATGGCAATCCAATACCCTATGGAAATACTATCCCTGATATTGGAGCTTTTGAATACCAAGGATCTTTAAGCCCTCCTAAAGGAAACTGTACAGATCTTGATAAAGATGGATATAATGTTTCTCAATCCGGCTGTGGAAGTTTGTTTGATTGCAATGATGCAAATATAAACGTAAACCCAAAAAAAGTTGAAATTTGTAATGGGATTGATGATAACTGCAATAGTTTAATTGATGAAAATTTAGGAAACACAACTTGTGGAAGCGGAGATTGTCAAACAAATGTGCAAAATTGTGTGAATGGAAAAGTGCAGACATGTGTTGCTAAAACAATAACAACTTGGTATTATGATAGTGATAATGATGGTTATGGAATAAGCTCAAACACTAAATCACAATGTTCTCAACCTAGTGGCTATGCTTCACAAAGCGGAGATTGTAATGATGCCAATGTAGCTATAAAACCGGGAGCAACAGAAATTAAGTGCAATGGAATTGATGAAAATTGTAATGGCGTAGGTGATGATACTCAATGTGCAAGTGGATATTCTTGTAGAAGCGGGCAATGTTGTAAAAAAGTGTGTACCTTCTGGATTTTTGGGTGTTCTTATAAATGTATTTAAATGAGAGTTTCTTTGGTTTTTGATGACCTATAAATTAGATAAAATATCTGAAAATATCTATGAAATAAAGGCTCACGGAGATATGAATGTACCTGTAAGGATCTATGCTTCTGAGAAATTATTAAATGATATGAAGAAAGATAACTGCTTTGAACAAATGGTAAATGTAGCTTGCTTGCCTGGAATTGTTAAACATTCAATAGTCCTGCCTGATGCACATCAGGGTTATGGTTTTTCTATAGGAGGAGTTGGTGCTTTTGATGTTGATGATGGAATTATCAGTCCGGGAGGAGTTGGTTTTGATATTAACTGTAGTGTTCGCCTTTTGAGAACAAATTTAGAGAAAAAAGATGTTGAAAGTAGCGATAGGAAAAAGTTAGTGTCTAAAATGATTTTCAAGGCAATTCCCTCTGGAGTTGGAAAGGGATGCTCTGTTAAGATTAATAAGGAAGAAATAAAGGAGATAATGAAAAACGGTGCGGGTTGGGCTGTGGAAAAGGGTTATGGTTTTAAGGAGGATGTCGAGTTTACAGAGGAAAATGGTTGTATGAAAGATGCTGATCCATCAAAAGTTTCTGAAACTGCAATTTCAAGGGGCATAAACCAATTGGGAAGTCTTGGTTCAGGAAATCATTTTTTAGAATTTCAGTATGTTGATGAAATTTTTGATGAAAAAATTGCTGGAGTTTTTGGTTTAAAGAAGGATCAAGTATGTATTATGATTCATTGTGGTTCTAGAGGTTTGGGACATCAGGTTGCTTCAGATTACATAAGACTCATGGAAGAAGAATATGGTTTTGAAAATTTAAAAGATAGGCAGTTGATTAATGCTCCGATTAAATCAAAATTAGGACAGGATTACTATAAAGCTATGTGCTCTGCAGCCAACTTTGCATTTTGTGATAAGCAGATAATAACTCATTTTATAAGAGAGACATTAAAAAAAGAATTTCCAAAAATTAAAGCGGAGGTTGTTTATGATATTTGCCATAATATTGCTAAATTTGAAGAACATGAGGTTGATGGAAAGAAAAGAATGCTTTGCGTACATAGAAAGGGAGCAACAAGAAGTTTAGGACCTGGAAGAAAGGAAATTCCTCAGAAATATAGATCTGTTGGTCAACCAATTATCCTTCCTGGAAGTATGGGAACTTCATCCTATGTGTTGGTAGGAACTAGTAAAGCTGAAGAATTATCTTTTGCGAGCACAGCTCACGGAGCAGGTAGAGTTATGTCAAGACATGAAACTCTTAGAACTATCAGTCCGGATGAGATAAGAAAAAAAATGTTAGATAAAAATATTGAAGTTAATGCTGGGAGTTGGAAAGCTCTAGTTGAAGAATCTCCAGAGGCTTACAAGGATGTTGATGAGGTTGTTAGGGTAAGTCATGAAGTTGGTATTGGAAATTTGGTTGCGAGACTTAAACCATTGATTGTAATTAAAGGTTAATATATAAATTAACTGTGAAAGATTTATAAATAATAAATATGTAGATTAGTTATAGTTTTATAATAAAATGGTGATGAAATGAGAGGAAATGCTTATAGTTTTTTGGTTGGAGTGTTGTTGTTAATTCTAGTTGTTTCTTTATGTAATCTTGTACTTGTTAGGGGGGCCATAATTGGTAATTGCCCTGCTGGAGCTAAAATGATAACTGCTTGTCAAGATATAAATGAACCTGGATACTATTGTTTAAGTAATGATATTTGGCATGATGGAGGAGTTTATCATTCTACTTGTTTAAATATAAGCACTAGCAATGTAATAATTGATGGTCTTGGAAAAAGAATTTATAATATAACTTATTATGGTTCTTCAACAAGTGCTATTGATCATTGTTTTGGCAGTTTTCCACAGGCTCCATATTACCTAAATCATTATGGCTGTGGGGGAAATATGAAACTAAATAATATAACAATTAAAAATTTAGTTTTGGATGGTTTAAGCGTAAGAATAGTAAATAGTTTAAACAACTCAATAATAAGCAACAATGAAATAATAAATGTAGTAAATATCGCGGCTATAGGCCTATCTTCTGGATCTAATGTTACAATTTCAGGAAATATTATTAAAAATCATAAAGATAATCTTTGTCATGCTACAATAAGTCTTAATGCAGGAGGTACAGAAGGAAAGATAATCAAAAATGAAATATATAACTCTAGACAGTTTTTTGGAAATTATGGACCACCTTGCTATATCATTTCTATGTTCAATGGACTGAATGCATCAATAATTGGAAATAGAATAACTAATCTTGTTGGGGAGGGCGATGCTAGTTACAAACAAATAGCTGGAATTGGCCTTGCAAAAAGCAATAACACAAATATTTCATACAATGATTTTTGCAATGGAGGTGTTACTTTTCAAGATTTTCAATGTATTAACATTAATGCCCCATTTAGCGGGGGATCATTTGGGACTTATGGAACTAATAATAACTTTAGTAAAGTTTCTTGTGGTTTACATATTAATTGTAAAGATAATGGTTGGCCAATATTGGGCGTAAATTATAACCCCTGTGTTAGTAAAACAAATTGCAATAACCGAGTCATTAAAAATTCATGTGAATCTTTGACCACTAAGGAGTGTGAGAATTCAAGTTACTGGTCAAATGAGATAAAATCATTAATACAGGAGAATTCTTTAATTGGAAGGAATTTTTGCTTTGATAAATCTGTAACCTTAAAAGAAGAACCTCATGACACTTTTATTGATTCTTGTGAAAGTTATATTGAATGTGGATGTAAGTTGGAAACAGATGATCAGGGTATAGAAAATTGTGTAGGGATGACCAGAAGAGTTTATGAACCTAATATTATGGGCTGTCCTGATAATCCTATTGAAGAGGAATCATGCCAAGTAGAAAGTAGTATTAGTGGAAATTGTGATAACTCAGATGTTTATGAATATACTGTTAATTGGGTAGGAACCTGGATTGGAAACCAAAGTTCACCTGACAAAGAAAATTGTCAGTCAGGTAGTAGAAATATTCCGTGCAATGAAAAAAGTTTATTGCCTTTTTTCGATGGAAAAAATCTTTTTTTAAGCCTAATATTAATTGCGGGAATTTATTTTACTTTTACAATTTGTTTAGTAATTAAAAATGAAGAAAAAAATAGAAGGATTTATAAATACTAAAATTTTAAGTATATTATTAAAAATTAAGATGGTGATATAATGAAAGAGGGTTATAGAGTTTCTTTAGCATTAATGATAGTAGCTTCGTTAGTATTTTTATGTTTTGTTTTTGTGAGTGCTGCATGTACTCCTATAACAGCTTGTACAAAAATTAACTCACCTGGAAATTATTGTCTTGCTGGTAACATTGCTGATACTGTAACTACAGATTATGCATGTATCTATATTAATTCAAGTAATGTTATACTAAACGGCCAGAATTATGTAATTTTTCATAAATCTCTTCTCAAAAAGGGAGGGTTTAGTTATGCTGCAATGGGAATTGCTAATGGTAATGGCAATGGTTATGGAAAAGCTGAAATAAAAAATATTACTATTACTAATTTTGATTTGCAGAATTATACTTGGAATGCTATTGGATTATATAATGTAACAGATGCTCATGTGATAAATAATAAACTCTCATTAAGTCAAAGTGGTTCATCATCGGGCCAGGTTGGGATGGAATTAGTTTATTTAAAGAATTCGGAAGTTTCTGAGAATGAGTTGTTTATCTCAAGTTTAGGAAGCGGGAATGCGGATTATGGTTTGTATATTACTTATGGAAGTAATACTAATATTTCAAAAAATATCATAAAGAGTGATGTGCTACCAAGAGTAGTGGGTGGAATTATGATAGGACTTTCTTCTTCAAATATGATAGTTGATGGTAACACTTTAAGCTCTCTTGTGAAGAATAATCAATGGACTGGAATTTCAGTTGGCAGTAGTACAAATGTTATAGTAAAGAATAATATAATTCCTTGTGACAGCCCGGAGAACCAATTAGGTAAGGATTTTGTTTGTTCTACTTCATCAATTTCCGGTAGTGGGAATAGTTTTAATTCATCAAAGGTTACTGCCTGTGCTAGTGGATGGCCAGTATTGGGCACAGATTATACTGCTTGTAAACCCTCAGAATGTTTTGGGGCTATAATGATAACAACCTGTACAAAAATTAACTCGCCTGGAAATTATTGTCTTACTAAAGATATCACTGATACTAATACTACAAGCTATGCATGTATTTACATTAATTCAAGTAATGTTGTACTAAACGGTCAGGGATATACAATCTTTCATAAAACTTTTTCTAAATGTGGTAGTTTCTGGTGTGATACAATGGGGATTGCTAATGATAATGGCAATGGTTATGGAAAAGCTGAAATGAGAGGTATCACTATTACAAATTTTAATTTGCAGAATTATACTTGGAATGCTATTGGATTATATAATGTAACAGATGCTCATGTAACAAAAAATGATATCACAGTAACAAGTGGTTCATCATCGGGCCAGGTTGGGATGGAATTAGTTTATTTAAAGAATTCGGAAGTTTCTGAGAATGAATTATCTATTTTGGGGGAATTAGCTGGAAATGCTGCTTATGGTTTGTTTGTTTCTCATGGAATTAATAGCCTTCTTTTAGACAACAATATAAAAAACAGAATGTCATCAAAAGCAGTTGGTGGTATTTTTGTGGGACTTTCTTCTTCAAAGGTTGTAGTTGATGGTAACACTTTAAGCTCTCTTGTACAAAATAGTCAGTGGGCAGGAATTTCAGTTGGCGGTAGTACAAATATTACAGTAAAGAACAATGTAATTCCTTGTAATAGCCAAATTGGTAAGGATTTTGTTTGTTCTACTTCATCAATTTCCGGTAGTGGGAATAGTTTTAATTCATCAAAGGTTACTGCCTGTGCTAGTGGATGGCCAGTATTGGGCACAGATTACAGTGATTGTGTTAATCAAAAATGTCCTCAGGGAACTATGAGGTGTAAAGATGGTACATGCCAAGCAACTTGTCCTGAAGATCCTGCTTGTACAGTTAATGGTATTTGTGATAGTGGAGAAAGTTGTAACTGTCCGGATTGTAATGGTTATAATGATGGATGTGTTGAACCATTAGTTTGTTCATTACCAACTGAAACTTGCCAACCTTGTACAACTGGAACAACCTATAATCCTGAAACAAAGAAATGTGAAGATACTACTGGACCTCCTAGCGGTGGAGGTGGAGGAGGAAGTGGAGGAGTGAGAAGCTGTAGCTATTATACAAGCCAAGGTCAGGCTGTTTGTGAAAGCGAATCATCTTGGACTAGTGAAATAAAGTCTCTTGTTCAAGAAAATCTTTTGATTGGAAGATCTTGCTTTGAAGACTTTAAACCTGTAGCTGGAAAAACTGGATGTAAAACTAAAATACAGTGTGGTTGTAAATATAATACTTCAACAGGAATTTGTAAGGAAGCAAATTGGAAAGTTGATACTCCTGCAGGTTGCGATGGTGCAGGATTGCAGCCATTATGTGAAATGACTACAGCAACTCAAGGAGATTGTGCAGCTGAGGGTGTTTATGAATATACTGTTAATTGGACAGGAACTTGGAATGGTGCTCTTGGTGATCCTCAGGAAGCATACTGCCTTGGTGGAGAAAGATCAATAGCTTGTCCTGGAAAGACTGCAGTTCCATTCTTTAGCTTACAAAATTTAATAATTGTAATCTTGATTATAGTCATTATCTACATTGTTTATTGGATGTTAAAACATTCAAAGAAAGGGAGACATAGTGGCGCTCTAAATCTTGCTAAGCCAAAGGCAAGGAAAAAGAAAAGAATTTAGTTTTTCTGTTTGATATGCTACTTTTTTATTTATTAATTATTACTAGGAGTTATAAATATTTCAATAAATGCCGTCGGTAAAGGTTATAACTTAGAAACGAAGTATTTATAAATTTAGTAGAACTGGTATTTGTATAAGAGGTAAAAATATAATCATGAAAAAATGTTTCTTTAAATTAGTTGTTGTTATGCTTTTTTTCATGGTTTTTATGAATCTAATTAGTGCTGATTTTTTACTTGGAAATAAAAGTTATGAAATAAAAGATAAGTATTATATTAATGATGAGATGAGTGGTTGGATAAACCTTAGTCTTGTTGATCAAAATTATTCTTCAATGATTTATGATAACCTTGGCAATGGATATACTTTAAAATATCTTTTAGAGAGATTAAAATTAACCAATTATTCTTGCACTCCAAATGATTGTATGTCAAATTATGTTTCTAAGGGTATTGGTCTTGAATCAGAAAAGATAAGTTTAGTTAACAACCAGGATACCATTAGGGGAATAAGTGTAAAAGGAAAAAGTATTGAGTTTAAAAGAGCGAAGCTATTGGTTTCAAGCAATAGTGGAAGTTCTTGTGACCCTCAGCTGAGCATAGATATTGGAAATGATAATAGTTCTGACTGGGGAAACAGTAAATTTATCAATGAACATTGTGGACAGGAGTTAAAGTCCAGTTGTGATGTTGGATATTTTCCTCTTGGTTTGGTAATTGCTGAACAACCTTATTGTGAGAATATAACCTTGCCAAAAGCTCCGGCCTTTGAAATTAGAGCTATGATTAAAAGAGATGATAGCGGAGTTTCTCCGGGTTTTTATGATGGATTATTAAAGGCTTGGGTATATAATAGTAAGGGGGAGCTTGTTGGTAACTGCAATCTGACAAAACCTACAAATAGTTGGGGAGTAAGTTCGTGTTTAGTAAAATATGTTTCTAAAGAAAATGTAGGACATTATGTTTGTGTTTCTGGAAGAGAGGGCAGTAAACTAACGGGGTACTTAATTCAGGGTAAAGATGCGTCGGTTTTTTGTGGGTTTATGGGAGATCCGGCACAGACAAGAGAGTTTACAAAGGATTATAATATTAGGGCCGTGGCAAAGAAATTTGATACAATCGGAAGTATAAGAATAAATGACAGTACATTTAATGAACAAAACCTTGTAACACTAAGTACATATCTTAATAGTTATATAGCTAATAAATACCGAGGGGATTGTTCAAAGGAATGCGTTATACCGATTAAATTCTCGGGTATAAATCAGGAGATTGTTTTGGGTAATATAAGCTTTGAATATCTGTCTGATGGGGGCATAATATCCTCAAATAGACTATATAACATTGGTAAATCTGAAGTCTTGGTAAAATCTCCCTTTTTCATAATTAATTTAGATAGTTTAAACTTTTCTATACCAACAAGAGAGGGAAATAGTACTTGGCAGTTTTATGTTGGAGATAAAAAAGCAATAGAAAAGGAAATTAAAGTTAGTAGGGAAAGTGGGTTGAGAATTTCACAAATTTACCCTACAGATGCAACGGTTTTAACAGATGTTAATTTTTTGGCTATAATTGCCATGGATATTAACCTTAGTGAATCAGGCATTTACCTTAATTGGGACTATGGTGATGGTAAAATGCAAAGAACTGATGATGTAAGAAGTAGCCATACCTATGAGGCTGTTGGAAATTATACTATCTCAATAAAAATAATCAATGGAAGCGAAGAGGTTTCGGAGTATTCTACACAAATTAAGATAAATTCTGCAAGAGATCTTGTTGGTAGTATTTTAAGTGATTATAAATCTAAATTAAGCTCAATAAGATCTGAAATAAGTATATTACCAAGTGAGTATCAGGATAAAATAAAAGAGAAGTTAAAAATTGATGATATTGAGGCAATAATTAAAGATGTTGAGGGATCATATGGGCAGTTATCTACAACTGTTGGAACAAAGGACCAGGAGTACACTAGCTTAATGAATCAGTTAAAATCAATAGACATGCCTCAATTAATCAAATCTGACAGTAAAATTAATAGTATCTTTGTTAATGATGTAAATAATATTGATCTGGATAAGTTGGTTACATTATTTGATGATGAGAGTTATAGTGAGGGCCAAGATAGCGAATATAAATGGGAAATTTATAAGTGGTCATTGGAAAATATTCAAACTATGATGAACTATGAATCTTTATCGGTTTACTATAAAGATCGATATGAAACTCTTTTAAGTAAGTTTAGTATAACTTTCACACCAAAAACAACAATAGACTACCCAGTTTATTTAATAATTAATCAAGATATGGAAAATCTTGTATTGGGTGAATCTTATAATGTTTCTGAAGATTTAGGATATATTGGAGTTCTTTTAGACTTGAGTAGTACAAAGACAGTAAGTTTTGCAACTTTTGAAAAAATTTCTCCATATGAACTACCTATTTTTATAAGTCCAACATTGAGTGTAGTTAATCTTGATGATGAAGGTGGTGGTGGAACGATAAATGAAGCAAGTCCAAGGGGCCTCTTAGTTGGCCTGGGTATTGGAGTTCTCTTATTTTTTGCCATAACTGCTTACTTTTTCATGCAAAAATGGTATAAAACTAACTATGAAAAAAGTTTGTTTAAAGATAAGAATCAATTGTTTAATCTAATGAATTTTGTATCAAATGCAAAAAGACAGAATATGCCTGAAAAAGAAATAAGAAAAAGATTAGGGTATCAAAAATGGAAAGCTGAGCAGGTGAATTATGCACTTAAAAAATTTTCAAAACCTAATGTTCATATGAAACCTGGACAAACCAAACCTAATGCAAAAAAACCTTTATTCTCACTTTTCAAAAAAAAGAGTCTTCCTGAGACGAAAGAGAGAAGAATAGCTTATTAATTTAGATAGTTTATCGACGGAATAAGAAACAGTTATGATCAAGGATAAAAACCTTTAAAAACAAATTTTGTTATACTAAGTTAAAATGGTGAAATTAAATATATTTAATAATTTTTCGAAAATTTTCTTGAGGTTATTTAAAAAGAGAAAAAATGTTAGCTTGGGGTTTTATGGACCACCAAATGCTGGAAAAACTAGTCTTGCAAATAAAATATGTAAAGATTGGACAGGAGAGGAAATTGGAATTGTTAGTGCGGTTCCTCATGAAACAAGAAATGTACAGTTTAAGGAAAAGGTTGAAATAGACAATAATGGTAAAAAGATGACATTTAAACTTGTTGATACTCCAGGAATTGCTACCAAGATTGATTATGAAGATTTTATTAAATTTGGTATAAAGAAAAAAGATGCTCAAAAAAGAGCTAAGGAAGCAACTCAGGGAGTAATTGATTCTATAAAATGGATTGAAGATATGGAAGCAGTGGTTGTTGTGCTTGATGCTACAAAAAATCCGTATTCACAGGTGAACATAACAATTATTGCAAATTTAGTTACTAGAAAAATACCTGTATTGATTGTAGCGAATAAGACAGACATAAAAAAGGCAGATGTTAAAAGAGTTGCTGATGCTTTCCCAGAATATCCGGTTATAGGAATTAGTGCAAAAACAGGAGAAAATATGGATAAATTTTATAGTGAGTTATTTAAATTAGTTCGATAAATAATAAAGTTTAAACTTTAAAAAGCATAAAAACATATAGTAAATGTAAAAAAGAGAAAAAATGGCGTCAAAAAAACAAATAAAGGGTCTGATGATTGAATTTATTCCCTATTCAGAAATTAGGAGTTTGGATAGTAGTGAGAGGATCAAGAAGATATTATCGCTTGTATTGGCAAATAAGATAATTATTCTTCAGGGAAAGTTAAAGCCTGAGGAAGAGACTCGATTAATTGAAGATACAATGGCTATGATTGGACATATTAAGAATTTTAAGGGAATTGAGCTAGCAGTTATTGGAAGTGAGAGAAAAATGGCTCTTTCTAGAAAACTAGCCACTGGAGTTGCCAAAATGCTGATTGGTGAGACGGCTGCAATGACTTTGATAGGTCCGGCATCAATTGTCAAAGATATTAAGAGAAATCCAAAAAAGATAGAGTTGTTGTTAAAGGGTTAATATTAAGGTTGGTATAACAATCCAGCATCTTCAATTCGTTTACCAATACCTGGAAAATGCATATCTTCTTCTTTTACAAAAACATAAGCATTTCGGAAACTATGAAGATGCTTAAATCCACCTAAAAATTCTGCAACATCTGGAACTTTTACCACACTATTTCCGGGCATTTGTCCGGTTCTTGCATATCTTCCATCAACTTTTGCAATTCCTGAAAGGTCAACAATTGCCTCACCATCTTCAGTAATAGCGAATACTCCTTTTAAAGCGTACAGGTCATACTGGTGAATTGCTCTGCCAATAAAGTGATCTCCGGTAATTGGGATCTCTGATGGAAATTGTCCGTGTTGAACTTTATTCCATCCAAACTCATCTAAAATATCCTTTAAGGTTCTCATAAAAGTATAATTTCTATGTTATTTTTAAAGATTTATATTATTTTGTTGATAGATTGAGTTGTTTTATTACAAGAAAATATATAAAGTCCGCGATTGTTAGGAGATTATGCCACATCAATGCGTTCACTGTTCTAAGATTTATCCAAATGCTTCTAAAGAGCTGTTGGAAGGTTGTAGCTGTGGCAGCCATTTCTTCTTTTTTATGTCTGATAATGCATTTCAAAATGCTACAATAAGGGATGAGATGTCAAGCATCAAAGGGCAGGTTGATCCAAATTCTGAGAATGTTTCTTTTGAAAGACAAAGAGAAAGAGGAAGCCAAAAACCTTCAAGTCCTCTAGCTATTGAACTAACCCAAGAGGAGAAAAAAGAGATAGAAAAAGAGGTTAGAGAGATAATGGGAATTCATGATGATGAAACTCCGGTTATTCTGGATGTTGAATCCATAAGAGTTTTGGGTCCTGGAAAGTTTGAACTTGATATAATTAATTTATTTAATAAGAAAAGGCCTTTAATATATAAGCTTGAAGAGGGGAAATATATCATAGATTTAGCTTCTAGTATGAAGATGAATTCTTAGGTTTGAAAATGCCACATATTAGAAGAAGTAAAAGATTGTATAGGGGTCCTGAATCTAAAATAGAAGCTAGGATAAGAAAAAGAGGTTTTACAGATTTAAAATGGTGTCCTGCAGCTCCAGAAGGTCATTGTTTTGATGATATGGGTTGGATATTATATGCATGTCCTAAAAATTATAAAGGGCCTTATGAGGATTATAGGGAGGAAGTAGCGTGTTCTATTGTGGATCCTAAACATCAACTTAATGGAACATTAGGATATAGATTATTAAGATGGACAAACAATTAATTCTTATTGTGCATTTTCAAATGCTAAAAGATTATTTATAAAACTTTAAACATAAAAAACCAGAGGTTTTTTGGCTTAAAGATTCGTGAGAATCTTTAAATAATCTTTTTACTACTTGTTTATATGACTTTAATTAGTGTATTGGAAGAGGAGATAAAAAGGGTGAAACCATCTGTTGCTGAGAAAAAGCGTATAGAACAGATTTCTAAGTTAGTTGTAAACGAACTTGAAAGTAGGATAAAAAGTAAACGAATAAAGGCCAGTGTTTTTATTGGTGGGAGCGTTGCAAAGGGAACTCTTGTTAAAAAAGATAAACAGGACATAGATATGTTTGTTAGATTTGATAGTTCATATGATGAAGATGAGCTAAAGAAGCTGTTTGGAAAGTTATTTTCATTTTTTAAGATAAGAGGACATAAAATTCAAGTTGAGAAACATAAAGGCTCAAGAGATTATATGAGAATCTTATTTAGGGAAGAAAAAATTATGGTGGAAGTTGTACCTACAATAAAAGTTCTTAATGATAAGGAAGCAAGAAACATAACAGATCTGTCTTTTTTTCATGTTAGTTATATAAAACAAAAGATAAAAAAGCAACCTGGACTGGCTGATGAAATAATACTTGCTAAAGCTTTTTGTCACGGACAAAATGTCTATGGAGCTGAATCCTACATAAACGGATTTTCGGGTTATGCTCTGGAATTATTAGTCTGTCATTATGGTAGCTTTGTTAACTTTTTGAAAGAATTGGCCTATTCAAGAGGTGTTGGTAATGGAGGAGTTATAATTGATATTGAGAAACTTTATTCTGGTAAAGAAGAAGTTTTAGCTAAGATAAATCCTTCAAAAAAACAATCTCCAATAATTTTAATAGACCCGACATTTAAGGAAAGAAATGTTGCAATGGCTCTTTCTCATGAAACATTTCAAAGATTTAAGATAGCTGCTAGAGATTTTTTAGCAAAGCCTAGCTTGGAATTTTTTGAGGTTAAAAATGTAGATCCGGTAGAAATTGAAGAGCTAGCTGGTAAAAGTCTTGCTTTGTATTTAGCTCTTGAGGTTAGCACAAACAAACAGGATGGTGATATAGCTGGAACTAAACTGAAAAAGTTTTATAGAGTATTTTTAAACCATGTTAGAAAATCGTTTGATGTTGTTGAGAGTCATTTTGTTTATGATGATGCTAAAAATGCAAAGTTATATTTTATTTTAAAACGAAAAAAAGAGCTTGAATTTATCGGGCCTCCAACAGAATTAAAAGATGCTGTTGTTCGCTTTAAAAAAGAACATCCTATTTGGTATGTTAAAAATGGTAAGGTTTGTGCTGCAAAAGATCCTAACATTAAATTGAGTAAATTTATTTCAGATTTTAAAAGTAAAGATAGAAAGTTGCTAAAGCAGATGTCAATTACAAATCTTACTCTTCTCTCGTCTCGAGGATAGCTCTTTTTACTACTTTGGTGGGCTTATAAATTCTTGGTGCTTCGGGACATGAGGGTGTGTAATTTCCAGAAGCTTGTGTAGCAAGAGATGTTAATTCAACATACTCTCTAGTGCTAATGTCTCCAAGTCTTCTAGACTGATCAAGGTCAGGTATTTGTGAAAAACCTGAAAAAAGACTGTCTTTATGAAAATATTGATGAGTGGGTTGTCTGCCATCAGGGTAAATTGTAGTTACAACTCTAAGATGTCTTTTCATTTTAATATTTCACCATTTTATATCATCTAGGGGATAATTAAATGTAGCTTTGCTATAAGTTCTGTCTGGAGTAGTTGAGCCACTTACTGGGGACTGTTGTCTTTGAAGATATGCCTCATTTTGAGTAATTAGGGTACTAAGAAAGACATAAATCGGGCTAGTTGTAATTGCCTCGTTTGCATCCTGAGGAGGAGAGGGTACTTCATGATATTTTAACCATTCTCTTTCAAAACATTGATGACAAATATTACCTTTTCCATCAATTTTTGAAACAACTTTTAGATGTCTTGCCATTTTAATTAGAAATATATTGGCTTTTTAAAGATTTATTTATAAATCTAATTAGTTAATTACTGGTCTATTAATTCTGATAACTGCATCACTATGAGCTTCAAAGGCAGCTAAATCCGGAGTATGTGCTTCAAAACATTGTCTAGATAAACCACTAAGAGTTAAAAAGGTAGATTGATATCTTTCATATTGGCTACTGCTTTGTGAGATTTCTACAAGTTCTACAGGACATTTTGTATCAAGTTTTCCCTCACCAGTACCCATAAGATATTTTTGTACAATTCTACGGGTTTCAAAGAAATCTGTTTTAGGAGCATAGCCCGTTACAACCCTAAGATGAACTTTCTTTAATGTTGACATTTTATTATCTCTTTTTATTTTGCAGCTATCTTTTTCATAGCCATTTCAAATAAAGAAGTGAAAGAATTAACAAAGAAGTCAGAGGAAAACCAAACAGCCATTTGCTCTTGGTTTTCTGTTGTTTCATTGAGCATGAACAAAATTTCTTTTTTATCAGCTACATAGAATGAAGCTGTTATGTCTATCTTTTTTATTTTAATGTTTAATCTATCTGCAATTTGTTTTATTTCAGCGTCTGCTCCGTTTAGAGCAATAATAAGTTTTATTCCGTTGTCAGAAACTTGTTTTAATAGGGGTTCTAAAAGTTTTATTCTCTTTTTTATTTCAGCTACAGAAACACAGATGATTACTTCTTCTCTTGCAAGAGTTAGAACATCTGAAATTTGACTGTTAATATTTGTTCTGCCTCTGATAGTTCCTGAAAGATCTTGTTTTTTTATGACTTCTGATTTTGAAGAATGAAGTAATTCAAGTTCCTGATATTCTTTTGTGTCTTTTATGTTGGCTAACATGTTTATCTTTTCATTCATCTCTTCTGTAAGATTTTTCTTAAGTTTTTCAATAACTGCTATTGGTTTAACAGCAAAATACTTAACTGGTTTGCCAATTTTTTGCATTGCAAATCCGTTCTTTTCAAGAGATTCTAAAACATCATAGGTTCTTGATCTTGGAACACCAGAAATCTCTGCAATTTCACCTGCAGAAGCTACACCTTTGCTAAGTAAAGCTAGCCAAACTTTGGTTTCATAGATATTTAACCCAAAATAATCTTTTACTTTATTAACTAAATCCGGTTTTACGACCATTTTTATTGTGTTTCTAATTATTTATTATCCTTCCCAAAATTGGGCAGATGTATTAACTGAATAGCAGTTGCACCTGTTTATAAACCTTTCGCTAGTGTTACTTTTCTCTAGTAGGCACAAAACAGAAAGGCTTATAAATTAGAGATGAAAGAGGTTTTTATGGAAAGATCTATTGGATTTACTGGTTGTGAAAGAGAAGATAAAAAGTCAATATATGCGCCACTAGTTGGAGAAATAGTTACTGTTATGCTTCCTGGAGGAAGTATCAATGTGGGAAGATTGACAAGAACAACAGAATTATCTACCGAGTTATGTCCTTCTATAGTCAGAGAAGACCAATTTCATGGTAATGAAAAAGTAACAGTTTTGAGACTTGAAAGAACTAAACCATGTATTATGACTACAGGAGCTATAGTGGGTATGAACCCAATGAGTGAAAATTATTTAGACCAATTTAATGGTCACAGAGATTTAGATCATTTGTATCTATAATTCTTAAACTATGAGTAATATAAATATTTATAAATAGTAGGATATGAAGAAGTTATATGACAGATGAATTATCTACATTGATTGCATCACATAAAGTTGAATGTAGAGGTATAGATAGAGATGGACAACCTGCATTTGGAGAAGGAAAGCCATGTACTGCTATAATAAATGTTTATGACAGTGGAAGTACTGTGGTTTTATGTAGATATTTTGATCCTGCAAATACTAGCTGTAACCCTCAATTAAGAAAGGGTTCTCAAAGAGAGGATTTGGGTGACTGCATCTATGAAGTTAGTAATTAATTCAAATTAATTCTTAAAAAATCAAATAAGCCACGCCAATTCCTATTAGTAGACCTGCAGTTAGAAAAGGCATAGCGGGATAGAACTTACCCTTTCTAGCAAAGATAAACAATGCCAAGAGAGCTAGGGTTGCAAATAGAGTTACTATTAGAGCTGGGATGAGACCTAGAGATCTGAATATAACCCCTGCAGTAATTATTGGGAATACAACGTCTCCTCCGCCGAGAATCGCTATGTTAACTTTTATGTTTTTGCCTGCTTTTTTATCTTTAGGATTTAGACGAGCTTCTTTTATTGCTTGTCTTTGTTTCTTATTTGCATATGGTATAAAGAATCCTGCAAATATCTTCAAAGTATTAATTTGGTATTTTGCCATTTTTTGCATAAAACCCGAATGCCAAACAGCCCACATATCATAGATTGAAATTATAACCAGAAGTATGATAATTGTTAGGACATTTAGTATTGGAATGAAAACTACTGCAATACCTGGATAGACAAATAATTCTGTAAGATTATGAATTAAAAAGTTTCTTTTAAATATCTTAAAAATTGCAAAGGGAATTGCAACTAAAAGAGCAACTAGTTCTGAAAGAGACATTATATTATAGACAGAATAATTTGGTATTAAATGCATTAAAGCTGCATTAAATGTAACACCAAGAACAAGAACTACAACAATAAAAAACCACCATTTAATAATTTTAGCAGCTTTTAATCTTGTGAGAAAAAATACCAGTAAAATTGCTAGAACAAATGCAAAAACTATTGAAATTAGAGAAAAATCCTGGCTTATTTGAGGGGGTTCCATTCCATAGGGCAAAGGATTAGTTGTTATGTTTTGAATTGTTCCGTTTATTACAACCTGCTGTTGAACTGGAGTGTATAGCCAGATAACTCCTAAACCAATTAGTTGAGTTATGATAAACATTGATATCAGAATTGCTGTTATTTTTACACTATGTTTCACTTTGTTTTCCTCTTTTTTATTTATATACTTGAAGAAAAGAATGTTTTTAAAGGGTTTGGTTATTGAAGGTAAATGGACTATGAAACATTTAGAGATTATTTTGAAAGAGCTTTAGGAAAGAGGGTAGAAACGGGAGAAGAAGAATTAGAAGATGAAGGAGAAAACTTTCTTGATAAAGAAGATGCTAGAAGATTTTTTGAGTGTGCTAAACGAACCGGGCTTTTAGGTCATCTAACTGAAGAACATTTTGAGGTTTTAGCTGGTATTGCTAGAGTAAATTATCACAATGGATGCATGTCTGCTGCTGAAAGTGCTGTGGATGCTTTTGAAAAAAAAGGAAGAAGATGAAAGAAGTAATGATTAAGAACAATAATATTTTTAAACTATAAAATATAAAATTTTCTATGGAACAAAATAAGTATGCTGGAACACTTGCCTGGAGATTTGGTGAGGAAATGTGGGATGAAACAAGGGGAAGCTATTGGGGCACTGGATGTAGGAACGAAAAGATAGTAGTTAGAGCAGCATCAGATAAAGATGCAGCTGCTGCTGCAATGGAAACAGCAAGACAAAAAATAAATGGGTCAGGATTACCTGGAAGACCGTATCTTGGAACTATACTAGTTATTTTAAGTGATTTAAGATGTGGTAGAAGAAAAGTTGCTTTTGATCGAGAGGCGAATTTTTTTGAAAGACCTATGTTAGATAGTAGCGAATATAGGCCTCTTCCGTGTCATGGGTAATTAGAATAATTTATTTATTTCAATAAGATATTTAGCTAAACAATGGAGATGATGATAACTTTACAGTATCTCATTATAAAAAAATATTTAAACCGGATATTTATATGAAAAACATGGAAAGAATAGATAATAATTCAACTAATGAGGGCATGATACCTGAAGAAGGATTTGATACTGAATATGTAAAATTAGTTGATTTAGTATTTAACTGTATAAACGGATATCAAAAAGTAGAAGACTAAGATCTTAAGTCTATTTCAATCTAAGAGTTTCTAGATTTCTTGGAACATTTGTTTCAATATGTTCGATTTTGTAGATTGTACTTGCTAGATCCAAACACTTTGTGGCTTCACCGTGATTAATTACAACTCTTTTTGGTTTTGGTTTGCAGTTCTTTATGAAGTTTAGCAGTTCTGTTCTTCCTGCATGTGCTGAGAAACCATCAATTTTATGAACCTCTATAGCGATTGGAATAAGTTCACCGTCTTCAAATTTAACTTCTGAAAGACCATCTTGAACACTTCTACCTAAACTTCCAACTCCTTGATAACAAACGAAAAGTATGCTATTTCTTTTATTGCTTGCAAAGTGTCTAAAATATTCTACAGAAGCTCCACCAACTAACATACCTGATGTTGCAAGAACAACGCAAGGACCACCTTCAATAACTTCTTTTCTTTCCAAAGGAGATCCAACTCTTTTGAAAGTTTCAGAAACAAACGGATTTTTATCTTGAAAGATTTGGCTCTTTACAGCCTGACTTAGAAAGTCAGGGTATGCTGTATGAATTGCATTAATATCCCAGATCATTCCATCAACGTAAACTGGAATTGGTTGAAGTTTTCCTGATTTGATAGCATCATCAATAATTAGCATTGTTTCCTGAGCTCTACCCAATCCTAATTCTGGAATTAGAACTTTTCCACCACGATCTACTGTTTTCTTAATCATGTCTATCAATATATTTTCTGATTCAATTCTTGGGGGTAGAACATCATTTTTACTTCCATAGGTTGATTCAATTATTGTTGTTTCTAATCTTGGGAAGATAGTACTTGCAGGATCTAGTAAACGTGTTTTAGAATATTTCATATCTGCAGTATAAAGTAGGTTATGTGAACCATTTCCAATATTTATGTGAACCATTGCAGCACCAAGAGCGTGACCAGAGTTGTAAAATGTAACTCTTATGTCTGGTGTAACATCAGTAACTTCATTAAAATTCAGACAAATGCTATGCTTTACCATTTCCTTAATGTCTGTTGAACTAAATATTGGAGCTGATGCTTGTTTGTATGCAACACCAATAAAATCCAGAGCTAGAAGTGAAGAAATATCTCGTGTTGGAGCTGTTAAATAAACCGGACCTTCATAACCCATTTTATATAAGTAAGGAACTAGGCCTGAGTGATCAAGATGTGCGTGACTTAAAATTACTGCATCAATTGATGAAATATCAAATTCTGGAATATCAAAGTATGGAAATCTTTCTGCACCATGGGAAGCTACATCGATTCCACAGTCTAGAAGTATTTTTGAGTTTGGAGTTTGAAGAAGAATACAACTTCTCCCTACCTGACGGCCGCTTCCTAGAATTGTGAGTCTAACCCATTCTTCTCTTTTTTCATTTGTCCAATCTTTGTAGATTTTTTTACCAATGTTATTTAAGAATTTTCTTCGGTAGTTATCGTTATCATATAGAACTGCTCTGATATTTTCAGTTATTTTACTTGGAATGGAAGAACTTCTTTGAACCTGTGGAATCCATAGAGTTGTGTCCTTTATTTCTTGCAAAATAGAACCTTGCTTTCCGATTACTAGGCCGGGTTTTTTTGCTTCAATTACAACTATACTTCTTTGAGAATCAAAGATTATGTTAGTTATTTCTGCTTCTTCTGGAACTAACTTTTCTATGAATTGTTTTGTTTTTTCCTGTTTTTCAAGAATCTTTTCATCTGCCCTAAGTTCAATTCTTTTTTTGTATTTATTGACTAAATCTTTAATCTGAGATTCTCCTTCTTTAAAAAAGGCAGAATTTTCTGTGTATAGAACTATGTTTGCGCCTTCAAAACAAGCGTCAGTAATTACTTTAGGCAAGTCGTCAATTATGCTTTTTAGAATGTCCATTTTTACAAAAAAATAAAATTATTTAAACACCGATTGGATTTCTTGGCTTACTACTTTCTTAACACCATCCTTAGTTAGGGTATAGATGTCTAATCCGTAGCCGCTGCCCATATCTCTTTGGGTTGAGGCTTTAATACATTCAGTTGCTAGTTGAACTCCTTCTTTAACTTTCATATCTTTCTTATATCCCCTTTCAAGAACTCCTAAAATATAAGGCATACCACTTCCGAAGTTTGCGTCATAATCTTTTATTTCAACAATTGCGCCTGCTGGTTCGATAGAGAATAATTTTGCTGTTCCGTCTTCGTCAACTCCAGCAACCAGTGTTCCGACGATTGATGGGATCATTGTTGGTTGTCTAATTGATCTAAATGTTAACATTGATAGTAAACTAGCAGATTCTTTAATTGTTGGAAGTTTTCTGCTCTTTAGTTCCTTAAGCTTTAATTCTGCTGAAACAACTCTTAGTAAGAATTGAGCATCTGATACACTTCCAGTTACTGCTGTAAGCATTCTTTCGTTTATTGGCATGATCTTTGCATAGTCTTTTTGAACTACAATGTTGCCTGCACTAACCTGCCTATCTGCAGCTAGTATAACACCATCAGAACATACAATACCGACAATACTTGTACCGGTTTTTAATATTGATTTTTTTAATTCGTCATCCATTTTAAATTTAGATAAAACCCTCAAAAGAATTTATGACAATATTACATAATTGTTCTTATTTATAAATCTTACGGTGTTTTACTTGTAAGGAGTGATAATAGAAAAGGTATTTATATTAGTAAAACAATAAATTTTTATGTTATCTACAAGAGCTTCTAGTGATAGAGTTAGTGGAAGTAGTCAACAGTTACCATTATATGCTGCAATAACGACGAGTCCATTAAGTGGGTATATTCCTCCTGCAATAGGAGAAGGATTAATTCAGAAATTGCGGGAATTAAGGGGATTAGAGTACCCGGCAAGTAATATTAAATCTGATTAGTTTTCATGAGTTAAATCTTGCAAAAACCTTTTTCATAGGATTGTCTAAACGGTTCGTAGAATATTAGTTTTATCCAGCCTAGAAAAGGAAGCTTAAATCCAACAACTTTTCCTATAATCTGAGATTCTTTTATGTTTGTTTCATCAATGCCTTCTGGATTTGACAATTGACTCATTTGTGGAGCAAACTGCCCGTCATTGTGATCTCCTTTTGTCTGTATTGGATCTAGTGAAATAACTCGGTGAATTATTGGTCTTCCTTGACTTCCACTGTTGAATATTATAATATCTCCAACTTTGATGTCTGATTTTTTCGCTCCAACTACAAAGAAAATATCGCCCTTTGTAAAGCCATTGGTAAATTTAAATGTTTGAAATTGCTCTTTAGTTATGTTTCTGTTTGTATACCAGTTTCCTTTTGTTGCCCACCAATTATCAAAGTTTTCACCGTGATACATGCTGCATGATTCAACAATAACAATTGGTAAGTTAGTACCTGTAACAAAAGATAATGTTGGAAAAAAGATGAATCTTATTACAATAAATGCTACAATCATAAAGGTTACCCAACTCCAGATGCTTTCACCATTCCACATGAAGTTCCAAAATCTTTTTAGGTAATTAAAAAAGCCTTTGTCTTTAGGGTCTCGGTACTCTTGAGGTTGATTATGTTGATTATGTTGATTTTCAGGCATTATAGTATATTGTCGAAGAGGTTTTTAAACATTGGGAAAACTCCAGTTTTAGTTGCATTGTAGAAATGTTTAAATAATAATTACTCTGAAAATTAATATGGGTGCAGTAGATGTCAGTTTATCAGCGTATATGAGAAGATTAGAGGAGACTAGAAGGTCAAGTGGTGAACGTGTAAAACGTGATTTAGATTCTGGTTCTTCAGGATATCTTAATCCGAGTGCTGTAGATTTATCAAAAAACGGTAGTGGACAAGTTGTTTTTGAGATTCGTGCAATTCCAGGAGTCAGGTCGGTTACTAAAGAAAGACCCGTGCCTCTTGCTTTTCCTGGTGATCCAAATGGAAAGTTAGAAGAGTCTTTAGGAAAAGAAGAGATTGCTAGATGTTATGTTGCCCAAAGAGATAGGAATGCTGAATATAGAATATTTTACCAAGGAGAGGATGTTACTGATGAAGCAGTAGGAATACTTAAGGAAGTAAGTAGAAGAGTTTTACCAACAATAATTAGTACAGAAGTAAGTGCAAGAGTTAAAAGACATGAAGAGATAAGACAAGCATCTGTAGGAGCTTATGGTAGAAGAAAAAGCTTAGATGATGAAAGATTGGAGTTTAGAAAAAGAATGTATGGTGTGTAAGTGATTTTAGTCTTGAGTATTAATTTTACAATACAAATTCTTTTAAACTGATTAAAAATTAATTTTTAATGGAATGTCAATTAAGAAGATATGCACTTGTTCAAGATAAGGGAATATTTATGGGCCCTGATGAAGATACTCCAAATATTCATGATGTTGCAGAAGTATTAGATGCAGCATATTCAGAGGGATTAAGAGAAAACCAAAGAGTTCTTCTTTCTGTTTGTTTTAGAGATGATGATTTTGATGTTGATAGTCCTAGTTGGCAAAGAAGAGGTTTTAGTATGAGTGTCAGAGAATTAAGTGCGTTGTATAGACATATTAGAGGTTATAATTATAAACCAAATAGTAGACTTGTTTTAAAAAATGTTGTTCCAAGTAGATTACCTAGTGATAATTTTCAATTTGGTAATAATCGAGGAAGATATAGAGAACATCCATTACCAAGAGAGTATAGAAAAAGAGTTTTTGTTCCGAGAAGATCTGGGAATAGAAGTTAAATAATTTATTCAGTTTAATCAAATTTTACAACCTTAATATAATCTTTATTTTCGATAAGATTTTCAAATGTATTAATCGTGTCGCTTATTTCTTCCATTTCTTTTTTAATTTTAGGAGTTATTAGCTTTTCAACTTCTTTAACATATGACTTAACTTTTATTTTAATTTTATCTAATTCTTCTTTATTAGCTTTACTCACTATGGGACAATATTTTATTAGTATCCACCATAGTTCGCCATTAATTTTAAGAAACAATACTGGATTTAATCTGCATTCTAATGCTCGGTCGTTATAAACTGTGCAACCAATATTTTTCTTATGAAGACTACAATATCCTTTTTTTAAGAAAGTTACATTGCCAATTTTTATTAATTTCATGCCGTAGTCTTCAAATCGTTTAACCTCTTCAGGTAGTAGCCAGGACATCCATTGCGGAGCCGCACATGAACTACCACAGGTTTTGCATTGAGGCATATCTTTGAATATGCTAATCCTACTGAGTAAATCATAAATCTTTTGAATGTCTTTGTCCATTAGACTTTTATGTCTTAGAAGTATAAAAAATTATCTGAATAAACTCCCAGTAATTTTATGCAGCGACCGGGCTATCGAGAAATGAAATTTCTCGGATCCTCAAATTCTTACGAATTCGAAATTGTTTAATATTTTATTTTGTTTTCTTGTAATAGTTTAATCATTAATTCAATAAAAGGTCTAAGATCTCCGTTAATTGTAGCCTTATGCAATGTTTCGTAATAATCAAACTTTGTTTTACTTTGAATATTAACCATTGGATATTTATTTTTATGAAGTATAAAATTCATTAATAATCTTCCAACCCTTCCGTTTCCATCAACAAATGGATGGATTGTTTCGAATGCAACATGAAAATAAGAGGCAACAATTAAAGGGTGAAGTTTATTCTTATTTTTTGAGTACCAAGATAAAAGGGATTTCATTTCATTTGAAACTTCTTCAGGTTTCGGAGGCATCCATTCTCTGCCCCTTATAAAAACTTGAAGATTTCTATAACATCCCTTTTGCTTGTTTAATTCTTCTTTTAAAGTATTTTCAACAACAGTCTTATGTAATTCGCAAATAAATTCTTTAGTCAAATCTCCTTGATAGCCAAGCATTTTATCAAATGCCTTTTTATGATTGAGGGTTTCATTAATCTCCCTCAAAGATTTTGATTTAGGAACAATATTCTCAAATAGTAAAAATGAAGTTTCCTCTAAAGTTAAAGTATTTCCCTCTATTGCAGTTGAGTCATAGGTAAATAAAGAAACAAAAGATTCATACCTATTGTCTTGGGACGTTCTTGGTTCTTTTTGAAAATCTTCCTTTATTTTATTTAGAGTTTTAATTTCTTCCTTTGATAAAATACTTGATAATACTAAAAGCTCTTTATCTGCATTTTCTTCTTTATTTTTTAATCCTTCTTTTTTTAAGTTAACACCCAAATAAATTCTTTTTTTCTTGAATTTCTTATCTTCTCTAGTATTAATAACTCTATAATAATATTTTTTTCCATTTTTCTCTTTTATTTCAGTATATACCATGATATTTATACGGGCACAGATTATTTAAATCTTTCTGATTAGTGCCCGTAATGGTATGGGGGCACAAACAAACAAAATTTTAAGGAGGAGTAGACGTAATAAGGGAATGCAGCGACCGGGAATTGAACCCGGCTCATGAGCTTGGGAAGCTCACATTCTACCGATAAACTATCGCTGCATTTTAATACAGAGAAATAACAATTTATATAATTAATCATATTTAGATATAAAATGAAACTGACAAGGAATCAAGAGATATTTATACTTGTTATATTAGCTTTATGTTTGATAAGTTTCTTGTTATTGACAAGTTTCTTTTAGTGTCAAGAACCAGCGGACTAAAGTCCTGGGCGTGTAGGGGTTCTTGAGCATGTTAAGAAGGAACTTCTTGAGCATTGTCAGAATTTTCAATTCTGAAACCTAGAGAATTTGACTTGCTTTCTCACGAACTAAAGTAAGGAGCTTGTGCAAAGACAATTCTCTCAGTATCAAATTCTATTCTCTTTACATAAGACTTTTTAATTTTCGTCTTCCATCAGGCGTGCAAAAATCAAAGTCATAAGGTATTTCTAATCTTTCCCTTACAGGCCCGATTTTTTTGAATAAAGAAAGCTGTTCCTTAGCATTGGACTTGGCTCTTCTCCATTCTTTTTCTGCATGAAGGATATCTTCTCCACCTTCACAAGTAACTGGAAAGATACCGTCAGTTGGTTGAACTATTACTCCTTCACGAGTTTGCCATCCACTTATTTCTGCATTTTCTTGCCAATCCTTATAATTCCAAGCTAGAAAATCAATCATCCTTTCATTTCCAGCAGGATCTCCCCACATTAAGGCTATAGTATGCTTAAACCCTCTTTGCCTTGCTGCTTCAAGTGCAGGACTCCTTACAGTTTCTCTTAATGTTCTTACTGCATAAACAAGATCAGAGTTGTATGTTTGTTCAAAATTATATGCTGAGATATATGCTCTTCCATCTAATGGCTGTCCGGGTTCTTCATGAATATCAAACCTTGCTACAATTTTTAATAGTGGTTCTGTCATATAACAACAACATTTAATATATTTTTAAGTTTATAGCTTGTGAAAAATATAGCATATATGAGTTGGATTTATCTTTCAAAAGATTTATAAACCCCTGTATACATCGTTATGTGTATACGGAGCTTAGTATACCTAATAAAGTATACAAAACTCACACAAAATAAAATTAAATCATATTCGATAAAACACCCCTTTCACAATCTGTGTTCACAAGAACACAGATTATATTTAACAAAAATAATTAACATGAGCGACATATTCGATAACCCGGTACTTTGCAAAGATTGCAATGTAAAAATGCAAAGAATTACTTTTTTAAAAAATGGGTTTGAGTTTAGAGCACTTCAATGTATGAAATGTGGTAATAGAATAATTCATCCACAAGATCAGATTGAATATGAACATTACCAAAATTTACGTGGGAAAAGTTATAGTGTTAAATTAAGAATGGTTGGAAATAGCTATGCTGTATCTATTCCAAGGGAAATAGTCAATTTTATAAATGAACAGGACAAGATTATGGATGAGATGGTGAAATTAAGTTTTGAAAGAATGGGAAAATTGTCCTTAATTTTTAATGAAGAGGAACAGGAGAAATATAAAGAGGAAATCAAACAAAAACATGACACAAATTAATGAAGTTAAATTAAGAGTTGCAGAGGCTTCACAGGATGATGCTTACAAAGGTATTGCAAGAATTGATTTAGATACAATGAAAAGTTTGGGTTTGAAAAGAGGAGATGTAATTCTAGTTAGAGGCGCAAAAGAAACTGTTGCTATTGTTGATAGAGCTTATCCAGCAGATGTTGGTGAGGGAATTATAAGAATTGATGGAATTATAAGAAAAAATGCTAAAACTGGTGTTGGAGAATTTGTAAAAGTAGAAAAAGCTGATATAAAAGAAGCAAAAAAAATAACAATCGCTCCGGTTCAGGAAAATATTATAGTTCAGGGAGATCCGGAAGTTTTTAGAAGAGGATTACTTGGTCGGGCTATTGTTAAGGGAGATATTGTAGTTCTTGGAGGGGTACAAAGAAGAAAAGATATTATGTCTGAGGAATTTGGAGATTTTGGAGATATTTTTGGTGAGATTATGAATAATTTTAATGGTTCTAATGGTATGGGTTTTGGAGGATTGCAACAAATTAGATTTTTAATCGTAAATACAAATCCTGCAAAACCAGTTGTAATTACAGAAAATACTGAAGTTGTTGTTAGTCCAAAGGCCATTGATATGCCTGAGGAAAAAGTAATTGATGTGACCTATGAAGATATTGGAGGGTTGAGAGAAGAAGTTAAAAAAGTTAGAGAGATGATTGAACTTCCACTTAAACATCCCGAGATATTTGAAAAACTTGGAATTGAACCACCTAAGGGAGTGTTGTTACACGGACCACCAGGAACTGGTAAAACATTACTTGCTAAGGCTGTTGCAAATGAATCTGAAGCTAATTTTATTTTACTGAACGGACCTGAAATAATGAGTAAGTTCTATGGAGAGTCGGAGAAAAAAATAAGAGATATTTTTAATGAAGCAGAAAAAGCTGCTCCGGCAATAATTTTTATTGATGAAATTGATGCTGTTGCTCCAAAAAGAGAAGATGTTCAGGGTGAAGTTGAAAGAAGAGTTGTTTCGCAATTGCTAACAATGATGGATGGTTTGAAAACTCGTGGTAAGGTTGTTGTGATTGGTGCAACAAACAGACCAAATTCACTTGATCCGGCTTTGAGAAGACCGGGAAGATTTGATAGAGAAGTGGAAATTAATGCTCCAGATAAGGAGGGCAGACTTGCAATATTAAAAATTCATACTAGAAATATGCCGCTGACAAAAAGTGTTAAGTTAGAGGATCTTGCTGCAATAACTCACGGATTTGTTGGTGCTGATTTATCTTCACTAGCTAAAGAAGCTGCAATGAGTGTGTTGAGAAGAGTTTTACCTGAATTAGGATTAAAACAGGATGAAGAAATCTCTCAGGAAGTTTTGGAAAAATTAAAAGTAACTGATAAAGATTTTCAAGAAGCTCTAAAGATTGTAAGGCCTTCTGCAATGCGTGAAGTTTTAGTTGAAACCCCAAATATTAAATGGGAAGATGTTGGTGGACTTGATAAGGTTAAACAAGAACTAAAGGAAGCTGTTGAATGGCCAATAAAAAATCCTGAATCATTTAAGAGACTTGGAATTAGACCTCCAAGAGGAATTTTATTGTATGGGCCGCCAGGAACGGGTAAAACATTACTTGCTAAAGCAATTGCAAAAGAATCTGAAGCTAATTTTATACAGGTTAAGGGACCATCATTATTGTCCATGTGGGTTGGAAAATCTGAAGAAGGAGTAAGAAAGATATTTGAAAGAGCTAGGCAGGTTGCACCATGCATAATATTCTTTGATGAAATTGATTCACTAGCTTCAAGAAGAGGCTATGAAAGTGGAACAAGAGTAACTGAAAGAGTATTGAATCAACTGCTTTCTGAAATGGATGGTTTGGAAGAATTAAAAGACATCACAGTTATTGGTGCAACAAACAGACCAGATATGTTGGATCCGGCTTTACTAAGACCGGGAAGATTTGATAGAATTCTTTTAGTTCAGGCTCCTACAAAAGAAGGAAGATCACAGGTATTGAAAATTCACACAACAAAGATGCCTCTTGCAAAGGATGTTAATCTTGATGAAGTTGCAGAAAAAACAGATGGTTTTGTTGGTGCTGATATTGAAAACTTAGTTAGAGAGGCTGCAATGCTTGCTCTTAGAGAAGACATTAATAATAAACAGGTTTCTAAAAGACATTTTGATGAAGTTCTAAGAAAAGTTAGAGCTTCTGTAACAAAGCAGGATATTGAGGTCTACAATAAAATTGAAGAGAATTATTTGAAATCTGCAAAAGCTGCTTTGCCTTCTAAGACAGGATATTTGGGTTAGAAATTGGTTAATAGAAAGATTTATATAGTAACTATAGTAAGTATATAAATGGAAAAAACAACTATCCAAATAAACTTGGAAACACTTGAAAGACTTAGAGCTTTAAAGAATTTTGAAAGGCAGTCCTATGACGAAGTCTTAAACAATATGATTGATAATTGTGAGGAAGAAAGTTTAAGTGAAGAAGAACTTGATGAAATACAAAAAGGTTTGGAGGATATTAAAAGAGGAAGAGTTTATCCTATAGAACAGGTTGCAAAAGAATTAGGAATTTCTCTTAAGTAAAATGTTTCAAATTGAATTAACTGAAACAGCAAAAAGTTTTCTTAAGAAATTACAAAAAAATGATGCTGAGCTTGTATTAAATAAATTGGATTCAATTAAAGAAAATCCATATAGGTTTTTAAAAAGATTGCAAGGTGAGAAATTATGGAGATTAAGAATTGCTGATTATAGAGCAATTGTTGATGTTATTGTTTCTGCAAACAGAATTATTGTTGTAAGAATTGGTCATAGAAGAAATGTTTATAATTAATTGATAAAAATGTTGGAAATTTAATCATTATAGTTAAGTAATCATAAAGAGGATCAGTTTATTCAATCAAGAGCAATCTTTATAAATATTCTTCAGTATCAGGTTAGATGTTCTACAAAAGCACGCGTGGAGACTTAGAAGTTTCATTTTCAAATAGCGTGCTCTGGGGGCTTACTCCTGAAGGAGGGCTGATTATTCCTAAAAACTTCCCACATTATTCTAAAGAGGACTTGGGGGAGATGAGTCTGATGAATTACCAAGAATTAGCTTTTAGAATTATTAAAGACTTTGTTGATGACATTCCTTTAGAAGATCTGAAAACTCTTATAGAAAAAAGCTATACAAAAGAACTCTTTGAAACAGAGGAAATAACACCCGTTACTAAAATCGGTGAAGAAAAATATATTTTAGAGCTATTCAGAGGTCCAACACTTGCATTTAAAGATATTGCACTTCAATTTTTAGGAAATGTTTTTGACTATGTTCTAGATAAAATAAACAGCACCACAAATATTTTAACTGCAACATCGGGTGATACTGGATCTGCGGCAATTCATGGAACAAAGGGAAAGAAAAGACTAAGAATATTTGTTTTAACTCCTGAAGGCAGAATGAGTAAGTTTCAAACAGCCCAAATGTATTCTGTTTTAGATTCTGGAGTTTTTAATATTGCAATTAATGGAACATTTGATGACTGTCAAGACATGGTAAAGAAGGTCAGTGAAGATGTAGAATTTAGAGAGAGATATCATTTAGGTTATATGAACTCAATAAATTGGTCAAGGGTTCTAGCACAAATTGTATATTATGCCAAAGGAATATTTGCCATACAAAAAATGAATAATTTAGGCTTAAATGATCAAGTAGATGTTGCAGTCCCAACTGGAAATTTTGGCGATATTCTAGCAGGATATTATGCAAAAAAAATTGGAATTCCAATTGGTAAATTGATTCTTGCAACAAATGAAAATGATGTGTTGGATATCTTCTTTAAAAGTGGAATTTATAAAATAAGAAAAAAAGAAGATGTAATCATCACGGATAGTCCCTCAATGGATATAACTTCTGCTTCAAATTTTGAAAGGTTTATTTATGATATAGTTAACCAAAACCCAGAAGTTGTTAAAGATTTATGGAAACAAATTAAAGAAAATATGTTTTTTGATATTTCTAATACCTCCTTCTTTGAAAATGTGAAAGAAAGCGAAGTTGTTTCTGGATCAACAACAAAAAAAGACCGTTATGAAATAATAAAAAAGACTTATGATGAAACTGGAATTATAATTGATCCACATACTGCGAATGGGGTTTTTTTAGCGGACCAGTATAAAAGAAAGGGAATTCCATTTATGTGTTTAGCAACAGCTAGTCCGATAAAATTTGAGGAATCAATAAAAGAGGCTCTTGAAGAAGATATAACCTTAGAACGACCTGATCAATTTAAGGAAATTGAAAAAAAGCCTCAAAGGTTTATAAAAATTGAAAGAGGAGATACAGAAGCACTAAAAAATTTTATTGCAGAAAATTCAATAAACTTAATCTAAAATGTTAATACTCAAAGATAATCATCCTGCAAGAGAAAAACTAAAACACTTAACTGAGATAATCACTCCTAAAGAAGCACAGGTAGCGGATATTCGCGCCCTAAGACTGGGAATATTAAACCTAATGCCAGTAATGGATGAAACAGAAAGAGACATTTTACAAAGTATTGGACATTCAATTCTCCAAATTGAACCTGTCTGGATAAAGATTGCAACAAGAGAAAAAACTGGCAAAAATACTTCTCTGAGTCATATAAATGACTTTTATGTTACAATGGAGCAAGCCACAAAGGAAAAGAATCTTGATGGATTAATAATCACTGGTGCCCCCATTGAGTTATTGGATTTTGAGGAAGTAGAATATTGGGATGAATTTAAAAAGATACTTGACTACGCTAGAAAGAATATTTATTCTACAATGTTTCTATGTTGGGCAGCGATGGCAGCATCATACCATTTTTACAAAATTCCTAAGGTTACTTATCCTCAAAAACTAGTTGGATGTTTTACTACAAACAATGTTCAACAGGATAACCATCCTCAAACTAAAGGTATGAACCCGATTATAGAAATTTGTCAAAGTAGACATACTGGTCTTGACCAAAACAAATTAAATTTATTTGTTTCAAGTGGTCAGATAGTAGAATTGTTAAAATCCTCTGAAAAACCAAAAGTTCTAAATGGGGATGAGATAGGGGTTATAGCATTTGCTTCAAAAGATCTTAGTGAAATTTATAATCTAGGGCATTTTGAATACCATGAAAAAACTATTGATCAAGAGGTTAAAAGAGATAAAGAAAAAAATCAACAATTAAACTACCCTATTGAAAACTATTATCTTAATCCAGAAATCTTTGAGGGAATCAAACCAATTTCTTGGAGATCAAGTAGGACTATTTTTTATGGGAACTTTTTGAATATTATTTATCAGCTCATGAATAAGAATATTAAAGCCCATAACCCTTTTGTGTTAGGGTGATGTTGAAAATATACTTGCAAGATCAAAAGATATGTTTATATAAAAGGAAGAAATATAAATAAGTATGAACAAAATAATAAAAAGAGCATTTATTGATGCAATTGGAACTGCAGCCTATGTAATTTTAATAGTATCATTTATATTTTCTCTTAAAATATTTTTTCCAAAAATAGAGGATACTGTATTTATTCCAATTGCTATGCTTTTGCTTTTTGTCTGTTCAGCGGCCATCACTGGATTTTTAGTTTTTGGAAAGCCGGCAATGCTATACATAGATGGAAAAAAGAAAGAGGCAATTTCATTGTTAGGTTACACTTTTGGAATACTAATCCTGATAACTTTGATAGCATTTACTCTCTTAATAGCCTACTATAACTTAGTTTAAGCATAATATTTTGTATCTAAGTGTATATAAAGCCCTAAATGACAAGTATTATATGATGAAAAGTGAATTATTTCAACCGGAAGTGTTAAAAGAGTGTTTTGGAACAAAGGAGTGGTCAGAAAAGTCAGGTATATGCAGTAATTGTAAGTTAAAGAAAGATTGTGGAAAGTCTAGTAACTCAAGAAATAATGTTAATATTGTTACTATAAATTAAGTTTATTTTCTTTTAATTAGTAGTTAATGCTTAGTATCTTAAGGAAGGATTTGAATAGTTAAATTCTTAAATATGGATTTATTTGTTAAAACATGGATATAAAGAATAAAGTTGTTTTAATTACTGGAGCTTCACAAGGTATTGGAAAATCTACTGCTATTACTCTGTCTAAACAAGGCGCAAATGTGATTATTAATTTTAATTCTGATGATAATTCAGCAAACGAAGTTTTGGAAGAGTGTAATAAACACTCTCAAAAGAATATGATAATTAAGGCAAACATCACAAATGAAAAAGAAGTAAAAGAGATGTTTGATAAAATTACTAAAGAGTATAATAAATTGGACATATTAATTAACAATGCAGGTATTTTTGATGAATCAGATAACCCGACTAATCTAAAAGCGTTTGAAAATGTTTTCAATGTCAACTTTCTTGCACAGATAAGAATTACTAAATATGCTTTAGAAATTATGAAAACTGGAAAAATAATAAATGTTAGTTCTGTTCATGGTAAAATCGGGCATGGCAGACCTAATGCCATTGCTTATTCTGCTATAAAAGCAGCCTTTGATAGTTATACTAAAAACCTTGCTAAATACTTGGCTCCAAAGATAATTGTTAATGCAATAGCTCCAGGTAAGACTCTTACACCCATGTGGGGTGAACTAAAAGAAAAAGATGAAAGAGAACTTGCATCTACTCAGTTAATAAACAGATTTATTCTACCTGAAGAAATAGCTGAAGGAATCAGTTTCTTGATAAAAAATGATGCTATTTGTGGTGAAATCTTAGTTATTGATGGTGGGATGAGTTTAAAGACTCTTGATTAACATAGACTTCTAAATGTAAAAAGTTTAATTAGAGTCTCGTTGGATGGTGTTTAGCCTAAGTATTAATATCTTACAAAGTGAATGTATCTAAAATTGATGGAACACAGCAAACAAATCCTTTTGCTTCAATTCTTTTTAAAAAGGCAACACTTTGTTCTTTGTCGCCATGAACTACAAAAACTTTTTTTGGTTTTGGAGAAAAATTATCAAGCCAGTTTATTAGGTCATTATAATCTGCATGAGCTGAAAATCCGTCCATGGCTTCAACCTTAGCATTTACCCTAACTTGAACTCCCAATAATCTTACTTTTTTTTCACCTTTTTTAAGCCAATAGCCTAGTGTGCCCGTAACCTGATATCCCACAAACAAAAGAGTGTTTTTTGGATCTTCAATATTGTTTCTTATGTGGTGTTTTATTCTGCCTCCAGTGCACATTCCATTTCCAGCAATAATTATGCAGGGCTTATTAACAAAATTAATTTGTTTTGATTCTTCAACACTTGGAGTGCTAATTAATCCGGGAAAGTTAAATGGATCTTTTTTCTTTTTTATGCTATTTTGAACATCAGAATTATAATATTTAGAATATTTTGAAAAAACTGCCGTTGCTTTAACTGCCATTGGAGAATCTAGATAAACATCCATTTTAGGAATAAGTCCGGCTTGCATAAATTCTCCGAGATAGTAAATAATTTCTTGTGCTCTTTCAATGGCAAATGAAGGTATCAAAAGCTTGCCACCTTTTTTATAGGACTCATTAATAATTCTTATAAATTCTTTTTGTCTTTCTTCAACTGGAGGATGTAATCTATCTCCGTAGGTTGATTCAACTAAAACATAATCGCCTTTATTTATTGGTTCAGTCTTTTCAACTAGAATGGCATTTGACTGGCCAAGATCACCTGAGAATACAATTAGTTTTGTTTTATCATTTTCTATAACTTTTAGCTGAACACTTGCAGAACCAAGAATATGCCCAGCATCATAAAAAACAGCAGTTACATCTTTGGATACTTTTATCTCTTTGTCATATTCGGCTGTAACAAAAAGTTTCATGGTATTTTTTACATCTATATCGTTATAAATTGGGCTTCTTGGTGGCAGTCCTTGTTCTCTTCTTCTTTTGTTTTCATGTTCAGTATCTTCTTTGGCTATTTTAGCTGCATCCATTAGAATTATTAAAGCTAAATCTCGTGTAGCCTCTGTTGCAAATATCTTTCCTTTAAATCCGTATTTTATTAACTTTGGAAGTCTTCCACAGTGATCTAGATGAGCGTGAGTAAGAATTAGAGTGCTATACTTTTTAGGATCAAAGTCAAAGTTCTCATAGTTTAATCTTTCCATATCCTTACCTCCCTGAAACATTCCACAGTCAATAAGAATCTGTTCGTTGGAGGTTGTTAGACTATAGCACGAACCAGTAACCTCTCCAGCAGCACCAAAAAATTTTAGTTCCATAATTTCACCTTGTTTTTTATAAAGAAAATAGGCTTTTAATAATTAACTAATTATTGACATTAGTTATAATTGTTAAAGATAAATTAAATAAGAACTAACAAAGCACACTTCTTATGACTCCTTTTCTAGAAATTTCCCAGTCTACTGAAATTGTCTTAACCCAGGAAGCTCCTGCTTTCTTAACTTCTATAATAATTCTTATTGCTCCTTCTGGAGCATCGTCTGGTATTTGCATGGTAACTGTCTTTCTAGCTTCCTTTTGATCTGGACTAATTGAAATTGATTCAACTTTATCTGCGATCCAGCTGGTAAATGGAGTATCTTTAGGAATGGTATTACTTAGTGCTTTAATTTCTTTAATTTTTATAGTATATTCTGCGTTTGTTTTAGAATTAAATCCACAAAAAATATTATTCATTCCAGTGGATACTTTTACTGCATCTGCCTGGCCAATACAATAAACCTCTTCACCAGATTCTGAGAAAAAATCATTAATTTGTTGGGTTATTTTATCATTTATAGTTCCGGTCATTCCAATTGCAGTACACATAATGCTCCTTATTAAAACAAAACCCATAATTAGTAGAGTAAGAGCAAGAACAACTACTACAATTGTAGTCATACTTAATTCTATTGCACCTCTTTTACTCTTTTTTATGCTCTTCATTTTCTTGTTAGCTTAAAGTATAATTTCAAAATAAGAATTACTAGAAGATCAAATACAATTATTGAAAGGCCTTCAACCCAACTATACTTCCACATTCTGTAGATTCCGTAAATAAATATTGCAACTAGTAAAATATTAATAAATATCCAAAATGCGTAGTTGACTTTTGGATGACGGTCAGCATATCTTTTAGAAGCTTTTGATTTAACAACTCTTTTTGATTTTCTTGCCATATTACCACTCTCTTTTGATAATAATAATTGTCAAATGCAGTTTATAAAGATTTTCTTTTTTAGATTGTTATTGCATTAAGAAAATCTTTGAGCTATGGTCTATAACATTTTCATTATGAAAATGTTTTTAAAGGAGGAGTTTATCTGATAAACTATGACATTTGCAACATACACTAAAGTAAACATTCCTAAGGAGTATACAAGATTAGACAGAGAAAATAATGGCAATCATCTGGAAAGTTATAATGGAAGAAGAGTAATTTTGTTTCATCCATCAGGTATGGGAACTGGGTTTGGAGGAGTTTTAGAAATTAGAGAAGAAGTAGCTGACAAAGTATTTCTTGTATCTCCAAATGCTCCTAAAACAGAAGAAGCAAGGCTAACACTTGGTCTTGAGGGTTTGGAAATTTTTGTTGAGGAAAGAGAAGAAACTGATTGATAGTTTTGTCACTTGCCGTGGATAAAGAAGGTTTATATACAAGTGAGTTATGCTAATATCGATTATTTAGGTGTGAGAACTATAAAAATGAGGAGTAGAAAAAGAGTATTGACAAAAGTTGTGGCTATGGTAGTCACAGCCATGGTTATATTGATAGTTCTTTATTCTGGACCTGCTGAAGCTTATACATTAAGTCTTTCAACTGCAAATACAAATGTTACTGTCGGTGAAAAAGTTAATCTTAGTGCATCTGTTAAAATAGATAATAGTGAATTATTGAACATAAGCTCACTTGAATTAAAATTAAAGAGCATTAATCCAAGTGTGAATATTAGTTGTAAATTTTTACCAAATGGAACGGTTATTAGTGGATGTGCTGGAATGACCATAACACAGGTTGAATCAACACCCTTTGGCTATGGTTATATTAATAATGGTTATGGCTATGGTTTTAAACCAGGTACACTAAAATATGACATAGTTCTTAATACGAGTGGCTATGCTCCGGGAAGATATAATACTTATATTAATTTTAGTGTCGGTAATCAGACATTTGAAAAGACTGGAGATATTATTAATATTAAGAAGGCTCCTAACCATATAAGACGTACAATACCAAACAGCTGTAATTTTAGTGTTGGTCAATCAATATTTGATAAGAACATAAGAGGAGTATCTGGATCTGGGATACTTGTTGCTAATGGAACTGCATTTGACAATGAAAAATTAATTTTAACTGCTCGTTCTAAGGGAGCTAATCGTGGAGAGGGAACACTCACAGCTCAAATTAAACAATCAAGATTTACTGTTACAAGGTTTAGCTATACATTTAAGATAAATAAAGTTGTGGAAAATGACACAACTGCACTACTTTATTTGAAAGGAAATTATAAAACTGGATTCTTTAAAAAACCAATTCCTTTGGAAACTGTGTTAACCTTAAACAAGCAAACAGGTTTGGTAAGTTTAAGTGGAGATGGTGTTAGTTTGACAGGTATGCAAGTTATCTACAATGGAAAGGGTTGTTCTGCTGGACTTTGATTCTTTTTGACTTTTGAAAAACTAATTTGAAAACACTTTTGAAAGCATACCATAACTGTTTGTGCTTGTCAGGAACCTTGGATTCTGGTTCTTGATCACTGTCAAGATGCCAATTCTCAAGCATCTTGAAGTCGCAAAACATCCCTAATTTATCATAGCTTAACTTGCTTATTTAGCTATAACATCATGAAGTCTAGCGAAAGGATTGAGCTATTGTTTTTAGTATCTTTACTATAGAAAAGTATTTATTCTAGTTAGTATTAACAAAAAGATGGCTAGCGAATTTGATAAAGACCTTGAAGGGTGTGTTGAAGGAGAGACTATTACAGAATCTGCTTCTGGTACTTTTGGAGAATCAGAAACATATTTCATAGTAAGAGTTAGTTCTGATGGTAGAAAATATCTTGAGGAAACAGGACATAGTGGTAATTTAGTCGATAATAGATAAGTTTCACTAAATCTATATAAATCTGCATTTTATTGTTATTTTATGGCTATTGACAGAAAAAAAATTGGTTATATTATTCTAATTGTAATACTGGTTTTTGCGATCTTTTTAAGGGTTTATTCACTTTCTCATCAAAGTCTTTGGGTTGATGAGGCTATATCTGCATCAGCTTCAAAGATAATCTTGGAAAAGGGAACTCCGGTTTTTGATTCGGGAGCGTTTTATGGTAGAGCATATGTTTTTCACTATGCTCAGGCATTCTTTTTACTTTTTGGAGAAAATGATTTTAATGTGAGGATTTTGTCTGTGATTTTAGGTTTGTTGACTGTTGTGTTGGCTTATTTTGTTGGAAAGGAATATTCAAAGAGTGGAGGAGTGATTTGTGCTTTGTTTATGTCGGTTTTTTATCTGGAAGTATTTTTTTCAAGGCAGGCCAGATTTTACCAGCTGTTTCAGCTAGCTTTTTTTGCTTGTTTATATTTCTTGTATAAATCAAACCACAGTAAAGAAAAAAGCAAAAAAACCGAAGTAGTTTATTTGATTTTGTCTCTTGTTGCATTTTTTATTGCCCTTGATTCACAGATTGCTGCACTTGTTTTAGCTCCATTTTTAATTGGCTATATTTTAATTTACAATAAACCAAAATATCTTGCTATTATTCCGGTGATTCCACTTGTTTGGAAATTAATAGCTGTGTTGGGACTTAGTTCTCAGTCTACAGAATCAGTAATTAATTATGCGACAGGTTATCTAAATTATGTAAGTAATCTTTACTATCTTTTGATATTTTTTATTCCGGGAGTTATTTGGTCTTTCCTTAAAAAGAAGACATTTACCTTGTTAATTATCTTGCCCTCACTGGTTCTTTTAGCTGGAGTATTTTTAGTGCAGACCTTTGCTCTGAGATATGGTTACTTTTTTGTTTTTCCACTTGTTGTTTATTCTTCACTATTGCTTTGCTATTTATATGAAAAGTATGATAAGATATTTTTAATTGCAATCATTGGTGTTTTGTTGATTCCTTCAAATATCTTTTTTCCTTATACTTTTGTCAATGTGATAAAACCAATTGATTATAATCATGCTGCTATGGATTATTCAAGCCCCGAAACAAATTATAAAATAATTCCAATGAATGTCCTAAACGAACTAAAGAATAAAAATAATACATTAATTTCGTTTTTTTCTGCTGATGTTGAATGGTACATAAGAAAACCTGATCTTGTTATTCCGTTTTCCATGGATGGCAGAGGAGAAGATGAAATATCCTATAACTCAACAGACATAAATAATGTTACAAAAATCGTAGACATTTATAGCGGAGCGCCAATAATTAATTACAGTCAAACTTCAAAGATTAAAAGACCATACTATGTAACAGCAGATAGCTTTTCATACTTTAAGCTAAAACCTGGCCAATTGGCTAGCTTTAGCAATCTCACAGCCAATTGCAGTCTGGCTTACTCGGCCGATGATTTGAAGGTATTTGAGTGTAGGTAGCTTAGTTAACTGAAGAATAATTAAGAAGATGCAGTCTAGTAGACTATCTTAAACAATTTTCCATGATAATATTTCTACCTAACACTAAAAATTTAAAGTTTTCTCTTAGTTCTCTTGAATATCCTTTTGCAAGAGAAACACTAAAAACTTCTTTTCCATAATTTTGGGAAAGTTTCATAGCTGGAGTAAAATCAGCATCTCCTGAAAAAGTTATCAAAACATTGGATTTGTTTTTAATAGCCGATTCAACTAAATCAACAGCAAGCATTATGTCAATGCCTTTTTCTTTCATTTTTACATTCCCAATTGTGTCTAATATGTTTTGTTCAACAAGAGGTTTACAATTTTCACATAACTCCATAGAATCAATAAGCTCTTGTTTTTCTTTTAATAGTTCTTTAGTTGAGTGAACCTGCAGTTTTCTGGTATGAACAGTAAATTTAGGAATCTTTCTTAAATCATCAATAAATTTAAGATGAGCAAAATATAAGTCTTTTCCATCTCTTAGTGTTGGCATTGAATTATAATATCTAACTTCTTTTAATTCAACGTCAAAATGTTTGCAAATAAAATTTACTAATTTTTGAAAATCTAAACTAGATGGCTTAATTTTCATCTGCTTTAGGTTGTGATATAAGTTATTACCATCAATAAAGATAATCGCCTCTTTCACCATTTTAAAGAATATAAAGCCCGGCATTGTCCGAAGACCATCCCGGGGACTTAATAATTATTGTAGCCTGATGAAGTATTTAAAACTTTCTTTTGTTCTTGAGGTTTCCAGAGTTTAGTGATGACAATTTGCCTGTTTTTCAAGTATAGAAATCTTTAAAGAAGGGCAAATTGTCTAAGACGAGATGGAGAGTAGTGATAAAAAGGATGAACCAAGCGCTCAAAAGTCAAATACTTTTGGCGCCTCAAGTTCTGACGAACTTAAGGAAAAGAGGCCTCTGAGCTATAGTGAAGCCTATAGAAAAAAGTATGAGGCTTATCTTGCAAGTAAAAACCCTAATTATTCTAGACCAATTATACCTAATCCTCCGGCTAATGCTGCCTCAAACACGCCTAAACCTGCTAGCTTTACGGATGTTGTCAAGAAGGAGGTAAAGGAAAGCGAAAAAGTAATTGACAGAGAAGTTAAAAAACTGGAAAAGTTCACAGTAAAAGAAACAGATCATTTTGTTCATCCTAGAAAAGCAAAAAGAGTTGAAAGAGGAATTATTATTGCGGTCTATATTGTGGTTCTTTTGATTATTGCATATTTTATCATGGCAAGCTTTTTTCCGCAATATCTTCCGTGGGATACAAATGACTATAAAATTAGTGCAACAGATGTTAATCTTTTTAATTCGCTAAAAAGCTTTTACATTGAAAATCCGGCTGTTCTTGGAGATGAAATAACTGTAAGCAATATACAAGTAAAGCCGATTATTTCAACAAAGAAGTTTAATTTGATATTTGTGCCAAAAACAACCGTAGCAAAGGGCACAAATGCCACACTGCAGCTAAATTTAATTTTAAGTTCAACAAATTCAAGTGATATTTACATTAACAATAAATTAATGTTTGTAAATCTTGATAATTACAACTTACTAAGCGAAAACAACAGAGATTATATTTATGCAAAAAAAGACATTATGCAATATGTCAGCAGTAATCTAACAAATTCTGCATCCAGTGAAGAATTTGTTTATCAAAATATTCCGGGGGCAAGTGTCTGGTCAACTAGAACTTTAGATCCGATAAACATAGCATTGACAGATTATAAACAAGAAGTAACTCTAATCAATGGAACATTTAGAGATAATCTCAAGCTGGCAGTTTATGCAAATGAGAATTTAACTATGTTTTTCACAAAGCAGGATCTTAATGGCTATGTTGGTCAGGATGAATATACAATTGATGTAACAGACTTTCAGGGTAATTTAATTTATACTGGCCTATTGGAGGATGATGGTGATAAGATTGCTTCAAATAAACTCGGAAAGGCACAGACATACATGATAAATCTAAGCGCTATGCCAGAGGGCGTTTATTATGTCACCTTCACCAAGGATGCTTTCAATGATGCTGCGGATTCAACAATCAAAGACATTAGAATAAATTCAAATAAAGCTGTAATTGTTGGTAATTTTCTGCCAATCTCTCCATTCAGCTTTTACACCCAGGCAGGTTTGCCAAAGAATATTAGTTTCTATTATTGGCATGGAGGAAAAGATCAGCTTGCAAATATCAACAATAGAACTAATATTAATCTGAGTAAAGACTGGATGGGTAAAAGATATGACTATAGTTTAATAAAGGGCAGCTATAATATTAAGTTGCCAAAGGGAGATCTTTGGATTTACAATGATTTTGCTTCTGTAAATAGGGCCAACTGGTTTGATATTCCAACTAGCACAGATCAAGATACGCAAGTAACTGATCCAAAGGTCCTTATAATAAACAAAGATACTTTTGATAGAAGTTCAGGTAAGTTAATACTAAACCAGGATGTTACGTTAAGCGGCAAGTCAAATACTTTCAGTGTATTGGTATTAAATCAAAATAGCACATATTTAGATAACATAAGGCTGATTATGAGGTGATGTTAAAACTACGATGTTTGAAAGCACGTCTGAAAATGTATAGACAATTGTTCACATCCGTTCACATTACTTCATGAGGTTAAAGCTAAATAAGCAGGTTAAATTATGATAAATTCGGGATGTTTTGCGACAGCACAAACAATTATGGTAAGCTTTTCAAAACTTCAAAACTAAATGAACAAAAATAAGTTAAAATGAATATAAGAAAAATAGTTGGAGGTGTTGCAATTCCTGCCAATATTCTCCTTATTATAACAATTATCCTGAATATTATGGGAATTCTCCCAACTTTTTGGAAAACAGTTTATGTTTTTTACATAGTTTTGGCAATTGATACAGCTTATCTTGCCCTCAAATTAAACAGACTTCCAGAGCATGAAAGAAGTCATTCATCTATTGCATATTTATCAAAGTATTTTTTCCTGCTTGGCCTAGTCGTTTTGGCAGTTAATCAATTCCTGAAGCGACAGATAATAAACGATTATCTGCCTTACATAATTGGTGTAATAATTGCGTTGGGCTTTCTCACTTTCTTTGCCAGTAGAGAGCGAGTTGAAAAAGAACTCGATGATGAAAAGACAAAAGAGGAAAATGCAGAGCAAAAAAGAAAATCTGAATTTAAGGATAAATATCCAAGAATAAACAGAATTCCTCTTTTGAGAGGAATTGTCAGGTGGATGTATAAAGAGGGTTGGTGGTATTCTGTTGGGTTGATTGCTATTGTTGTTTTGGGGTTTGTGCTGAGGATTTGGAATTTAGGAGCTGTACCTTTTTGGTATGATGAGTTGTTACATATCTCACAAATACAAACAATAAATTCTTTAACTGAGCTGGGAAATATTCATTTTACATATACTAGAACTCTTCCGATTACATTTTTAGCCCTTATTGGCAAACTACTTTTTAAGGCTACTAGTGAGTTTACAATGAGGTTCCCAATTGTTATTTTATCTCTAATTTCTATGCCATTAGTTTATTTATTGACAAAAAGATTTATTTCAAAAAGATATTCGATTTTAGCTTCGTTCTTTGTATGTATAAATCCAGTTTGTATAATTATATCACAAGAAGTTAGATATTATGTACTTTTAAGTATCCTTATTTTACTATTTTATATTTGTTTATACTCTAAGATTAATTTAAAGTTAAAAGTTGTTTTTCTTATTTTATTGTCGTATTTTTGCCTTGATTGTTCTTTAATTGCCTTCCCATTTATTATAATTTGTATTGTATTCTTCTTCTTAGATTTTAAAAATAAGCAAGAGGCTTTTAAGTTTATTAAAAAGAATAGGAATTTAATAATTTTTATAGTAATAGTATTAGTCTCATTCTTTATTTACAAAATACCCCATATTATTAATAATAATTATTTCAACATAAACGATCTATTTGAGTTTAAAATTGATTTTTTTACTTTTGTTGGTATCCCTTTGCTTATACTATTCATCTTATCTATACTGGTTTTATATTTTAGGTCATTTAATAGACTAAAACATATTACTTTAACTATCTTAGTTTTCATTTTCATTTTTGCATTAGTTAATACTCGATTTAAGGATGCTGTTAGATACGTTACTTTTTTGGCTCCTATAATAATCCTAATTAGTACTGTTACTATTTTTTCGATATCAAAGATTTATATAAAGCTTAGTAAAATTGTATTTATTCTTGTAATAATTTTAATGATTCTTTTACAAACTTCAGTATATTTTACGGAGAACAATGCTTTTTTAACAAAACAACAAGTTACTTGGGCTAGACCAGATTATCGTGCTTGGTCTTCATTAAACATCTCTCCAGAAGCAATAGTAATATCTAATGTTCCCCATATAGCTAAATATTATGTTGGAAGAGTAGATTATTCTTTGGATATTACTTCTACTAGTGAGTTTGATCCTATATCAAAAACCCCCCTAATTAAGGATTATGCTATTTTAAATAAATCCTGTTCATACATTTTTTCTGATTATAGAACAAGTTATATGTGGGATAAAACAATTCAAGATCTTGTTGATAAAGAATTTAAAATAATTTTGGTTACTAGACAAACTAAAGTTTACGAATCTAACTATTGCTGACCTTTTTTCTTATTTTATAAAAATAAATAAGTCTCAGTCCTATGGCCATCAAAACACTAGATATTGTAAATGCATAGATTATTCCAATATATCCAAAGAGGTGAAGGAGAATAAAACTTAGTATTACTCCTAAAACACCAAGTATTAAGTAGAACTTAGCCATGAGACTTGCATAACCTGTTGGAACAGTTATTCCAAAATCAATTGTAGCAGACCAAACATTTGTGACAAAGATTATTACTGTAAATATAAATATTTCAAAGAATAGATTATTGTAGTAATTTGCAAAAAATATCCTGATAAGAATGGGGCCTAAAAAATAAGCTAATAATCCTAAGATTATTCCGGCAGCTAAAAATATCAAAGTATACTTCTTTAGCTTTTGGTATATTTTAGCATAATCTTTTTTTGCAGCTAATATTGTAAAGTTTGGAGCAATAACTTGCCCCAACATAGAAAAGGGTAACACTAATGCCATGAATATTTTGTTTAATAATTCGTAAACTGCGATTTGATCTATATAATTATAATGCCCTAAGATGAGTATGCCAAATCTCATGAATAGATAATTCCCTACCACAGCAATTCCATAAACAAAAGAGTACTTTCCCACTTCTTTCATAACTGTTTTATTCCATTTGAAATTAAACTCTTTGTAACCAATAGCTAAACCTATCAAGAGAATTAAATAAAATAAGTTTTGAGCTATTAAAGCACCAATTAGTCCATATTGTTTAACTAAAAAATAAACAAAAATTATGGAAATAAAACTCGCTATTACTGAGATTATTGCTAGTTTTTTGAATTTTTTTAACCCCCGGTATATTCCATCATACAAAGAAGTCATTGGAGTTAAGAAAATTAGTGGGAGAAGATATAGAACATAAGCGTATTTATCTTTTAGATAACTTGGACCAATTATCAATGTTAATGCAGTAATTAATAATGTTAGCCCTAAGATTAGTATTCCGGAGTTAAAAAGTACTGCTTTTAATTTTTCCTTATCAATTAAGCTATATTCAGTAACATACTTTGATGTTGCTGTTGAAATACCAAAGTCTCCAAAAATTACTAAGAAAAAGATTATTGCCAAAACATAGTTATAAATTCCAAAATCATAAGGGACCAAAATTTTTGCACATAAAATAAAAATAATAAAGATAATTCCTTGTTTAGAACCTAACTGTAAAACTCTCCAAATAAAGTTGTCTACTGTTTCTTTGTGTTGATGATATTTATCTTTTAACATATTTATTTTATTTTGGTGGATTTATCTTTAAGAAAATATCATCCTTAATAACTCTTCTTAATTGGATTTCTTTTCTTTTTTTTAACGCTATTGATAAATTTTTTATAAATAAATAATATCCTTGAAAGAAAGCGATGAACGGTCCTAATTTTAAACGAAACATTGACTGTTTGATAGACTTAAGAAAATTAAAAATCGATATCCCTATAATTGTGTATATCATGTTATATAAACTATAGTTTTTTACAACAGTGTACATATGTGCATAAAACATTTTCTTGAGTTTTATAGAGTACTTTTTATTATCTTTTCTTTCTGGTAAACCTATATGAATCTGTAATGTTTTAGAATAAAGATAATTTTTATATCCTTGAGTCCAAGATTTTATTCCTAAATCAGTATCATCACCCCCAAATACTAAATCTTCATCATATCCCCAAATTTCTTCCCATACTTTTTTTTTAATAAAAACTGCTGCCCCATGGGGAAAACCTATGGTAATGTTATCTTTCTTTATTATTTCAGATAGCTCTAAACTTTTATTTTCTTTAATAAAATAATATCCTAAAAACCCTCCATAGTATTTTGATTTAGCTTCTCCTTCATTATAAAATGAAAGGCTATATAAACCAAAATTATTCAAATTTGTAGCTCCCAGTATTAAATCATATATAACTTGATTATTTTGTATTAATAGATCATTATCTAACAAAAGAATATACTCTCCCTTTGCTTGTTCTACTGCATAATTGCAAGCAAAATTCTTTTCTCCAACTCTTGGACTTTTTATTAGCTTAACTTTTTTTAAGTTGTTTATAAACTCAATACTTCCATCTGTTGATCCATTATCAATTATTATAACTTCATAATCTGGATAGTCTAAGTTTAATATCCGTGGAACAGTTCTTTTTAGGTAGTTTAAACCATTATAATTTAACATTACAACAGTAACTTTTGGCAAGTTTTTATTTTTCATTTGTATACTTCTTCGTAAACCTTCATAGTCTCTTTAGCACATTTATCCCAAGAGAATCTTTTAACATTTTTATATCCCTCTTTAATTAAGCTATTTCTCAGCTTTTTATCTCTTATGATTCTTTCCATTGACCTTGCAATTTCATCAACATCATAAGGGTCTACTAATATAGCTCCATTTCCTGAAACCTCTGGCATAGAACTTATATTTGATGTAATAACCGGACATCCACAGGCTTGAGCCTCTAGAATAGGCAATCCGAAACCCTCATATAATGAGGGGTAAACATAAACTTTTGCTAGGTTGTATAATGAAACTAGATCTTCCTTAGGGACTAATCCCAAGACCTTTATCCGGCTATTATTGCTTATCATCTCTGTTTCATGCTTACTTTTCCAAATAGTACCGCCTGTGATAATTAGGTCATAATCAATTTTACTCTGAATTTGTTGAAAAGCTTCTATAACTCTTTTTAAGTTTTTTCTTGGATTTATACTCCCAGAATAAAAAATAAAGTTATTACTAAGTGAATATTTTTCCTTTATTTTATCTAAAACCCCTTTATTCTTAATGGGCTTGTAAATTTCATCTTGAGCTAATAAAATTACATTTATCTTTTCCTCTGAAACTTTTAGTAATTTCATTAAGTCTTTCTTTGTATTTTCTGAAGAAGTTATTATTCTATCAACTTTTCTAATATACTGTGGAAAAATAACCCTCCAATAAAAAAGATCTTTTGATTTAAATTGTTCGGGATAAATCAGGGGGATTATATCATGAATGGTAACAATTTTTTTAAATTTCCCAAAAATGGGGGCTACACCCTTTAAACCATGAAATATATTGATATTATTTTTTTTTATTAGCTTTGGTAATGTGACATTTTCGTAATATAATCTTAGAATACTATTATTCTTTATTTTTGATGGAATACAATTAAATCCATCAAATTTATCAACACCAAATAAAATAAAATCGCCTTTATCTTTTATATTAGACAATAAATTGACTGCATAAACTTTTGATCCGCCCTCAACTCTAAGAGCTCGCGCATCTATCCCCACTTTCATCTCACTAGCTCCAGATAATCATTTATGATCTTATTTATATTGAACTGATTTATAGACTCTTTGTTATTGGCTGAAAGCCTTCTTTTTAGGCTTTTATCTTTCATTAGGAGGTTTATTTTATCACCTAATCCTGCAACGTCTCCGAAGTTTACGAGGAAACCATTTTCTCCTTCCTTGACAATGTCTGTCTGGCCTCCGTTGTTTGTTGACAGGATTGGAAGGCCAACTTGCATGGCCTCCTGGAGAACAACTCCGAGACCTTCATGAACTGATGAGAGAATGTAGATATCTGAATTTGAAAGATACTGGAACTTTTTTTCCTCTGGGAGAAAGCCCAGCAGATGAACATTATCTTGGATATTGAGCTGCTTGGCAAGACTGATGAGATTTTCTTTTTCTGGACCATCGCCAACAATCAAAGCATGAATATTCTTATCATCTAGGCTGGCAAGGGCTCTTATTAGAAAATCAAAACCCTTTCTTTTAACAAGACGGCCAACGCTAACTAAATAAGTTAGGTTATTATCTAAACCTAGTTCTTTTCTTGAAGCGGGTTTAAATTTGATTGGTTCATAGGGTAGGGATATAACTTTGACATCTCTATTAATATTATAATGCTCTTGCAATTTATTCTTTAGATCGGTAGACTCTACAACAAGTTTATTTGAGTTTTTTATTACATTCTTAACTGCAGTTTTGAAGATGGGATTTTTATGTGGTGATATCTTTTTTGTGGGGTCATAAATATCCCCTCCATACATTGTCAGGATGTTATTTATTTTAAATTTTTTAGAAATTCTAGTTCCCAATGGCCCGGTTGGAACAGCAAAAAAAGTCATCATAAAAGAATAATCATTATTTTTACACAGTTCTTTTGTTTTTTTATAGGCAAAAAATGGAAATGATAGCAAGGAGGGCATTGATGCGGTAGCAAGATCCTTTCTTTTGATTACTTTAATTCTATGGACATTAATCCCATTAACATCTTCATATTCTTTTAATCCTTTAAACCATGTTGTGACATAATCTACCTGATAGCCTTTTTTAACAAATCCCTCCGCAAGTTTCTTTGAGGCTACACCACCTCCGCCGCCAAGCGGCGGAAATTCATAGTTTAGCATTAGTATTTTCATTGTCTCTTTTTATTATTTTAAGTATATTTGATTATAATCAGGTTACAATTACGTCCCTTATATAATACCTCTTTTCAACGTCTGAAATATTTAACTGCATTCTGATGAGAAGATCCATGATAAGGCCGAACGAGAAAAACAAAACTGCTGCGGTTATTCCGGCTATGGCCAGGAAGAACCAGCCGTTTCTATTTAGGCTAAGTCCTTGGAAAATTCTTTGATATAATGACCACAAACCTGAGATTATTCCGGCTATGAATAGGAAAAATGAAAGATAGCCAAAAATATGCAACGGTCTTGAGGAATATTTTTGAATAAACCAAATGTATAACAGATCAATAAAACCTCTTGTGGCTTTTCCATAGCCATACTTTGTTTTTCCGGCTGTTCTTTCTCTGTGATTTACTTCAAGTTCACCAATTGTAAAACCTTTCCATTTTAGTAGAGCAAGAATATAGCGATGCATATCTCCCCAAAGATCTAAACTTTTTGCAGCTTCTTTTTTGTAAACTCTTAGAGTGCATCCGGTATCGTGCACCGGATCTTGAATCAAGCTTTTTCTTAGAAAATGACCAAATCTTGAAAGAAGTTTTATTCCGCCCTTATCTTTTCTGTTTTTTCTCCAGCCTGCAACAACATCAAGATTTTTTTCTTTTAGTTCGTTTAACAACCTGGGAATATCTTTTGGATCGTTTTGAAGATCTCCATCAAGAGTGATTATTATATCTCCCTTAGCTTCTTTAAAACCGGCATCGGTTGCAATGGCCTGACCATAGTTTCTATTAAAATTAATTATTTTTACTTTTTTTAGTTTTTTCAATTCAGCTAGAGTATTATCTCTGGAGCCATCATTAACATAAATTATTTCATAGCTGCCAAGCTTTGACATTACTTCTTTTATTTCCATATCCAGTTGTGGAATATTGCCAGCTTCATCCTTCATTGGCACAACAACTGAATAAACTAGTCCTCTTTGAGTCACCATAAAAGTAGCCACCAAGAAGGAGGTTTTAAAGATTATTGTATGAGAATTAAGGAATATAAATTACCACTGGTGATTGATAAATAATAATTGGATTAATCAAACTCAAGCCCGGCTAATAATAACTTCTTTTCTGGTAAATCTAATCCTATTTTTTTAAGTGCTGGATGCCCTGTTGCTACCACATCACATGCTCTTACTAGAAGAATTGAACCGGGTTGATAATCTGTATTTCCTACTGGAGCTCGAATTCTTAATGCGCTAGGTATACTTAACTCAACAGCCCTAACTAAAGGCCATAAAGTTGTTAAGAATTGTTTAGTACCTTCTAAATATTCGTCAATTGAAAGATAAGCTTTGAAATTCATTGGAGCGGGTTCGTAGTGATGATGATCACCTAAAATATGACTAGCTTGAAATACTAGATGTGATTCTGTCCCATTGGCACCAATTATTTTAACTAAACCCCTATATCTTTCAACATTTCCTTCGTGTTTTTCGTGTATGGGTGGAGCTGAAGCTTCAATTCCAAATACTTTTAATGGAAATGATTCTCTAGCAATTCTTTCTACCTCTCTAGAAGCTTGAAAAAATGCTTGAGGTAATTCTTGTTGAGAATAGTCGGCAGTCGGATTAAGATAACCCTCTAAAAAAAGATGATCTAGAGATAATTTTGGACTTTCTGTTGGGAGCCCTCTTGCTAGTTCTGATAACTCACGAAAATTGCCTATTGTTTCCATTTTAAATTTTCTCAGAATGAGTTTCTGAGGTACTTTTACCTTCACCTCAAAAAAACGATAAGACCCAACTTTTTAATCTTTTCTATGTTAATTTTTATTACTGCTTTTACTTCTTGCATTTACCTATTTTAGCTCTTTCATAGAAGCCAGATATTGCAAAATTAAGAACTCCTATGATAAGGGACGAAGTCCAATCAAGTTCTTTGGAAACTAGATAGATTATACCAAAGGCTGCCAAGAATGTTACAATTCCGTACATGGCTTGAACTTTTAGATTAAAACAGTATTTCATTTTTTTAACTAAGCATAATATTAACTAAAGGTTTATGTTTTGTCAAGAACCAGAGGACCAAAGTCAAGGGTGTGTAGGGGTTCTTAATACATTCATTGAAATCCATTATAGTTTTAACCTACTTTGAAGCACATAACCATTTATTATATTGGTTGCTAATTCTTTTTTTATATCTTCTATTGAATCAAAAAAGAATAATTGGATCTTTCTTTTTAGATTATCTTCAAAACTTTTAAGATGAAGCTCTTTTTTATGGCTGATAATACATAAATCTATATCTGAATCATTTTTTGTTTCTGCTTTGGAAAGAGAACCAAATAAAATTACTGTGGGATTTGTAAGATTTTTATCTAAAAATTTAACTAATTGGTCTAGTCTAATTTTCCAATAAATCCTTGATAAGTCTATAAATACTCTGTCTGTTTTATTAGCATAATAAAATATATAATTTCTATCTTTTTCTGTTAATAATAACCCTTCTTTATTAAACTCAGAAAGAATCTTTGAAGCTGTTGGAGGGGAGATCTTCATTAACCTAGAATACTCTCTAACATTAATTCTTCTATAGCAATCCTCAAAAAATGGTTTTAGATTGTTAATAATATTTAACATGTGTTAATAATAATTAACACTAGTTTATAAATCTTTTCATTAAAATAAATGGGGATCCCGTGAATCGAACACGGTACACCTTGATCGCTGAGTATCTCACGTCCGGTTAAGGAAGGTGATGCTTGAGGAAACCTTGGTTTCCTAAGCTCTTCAGTCAAGTGCTCTCCCAATGAGCTAGATCCCCGTAAAAGAGCTAGGAATGTCAGTTTTTTAAACCTTATTAGCTTGGATATTTGATGGAAAAGGACAGTGAACAAAAGAGGTCCATTTCAAAAGCAAAATTATATCTGTTAATCTTACTACTGATAGGCTTGATAGGGGGTTATGTTTATCTGCATTCTATTGGAATTAATGCCTCTATTCTTGAAAGATTTGGCAAAAATCAATACGCTCCAATAGTCTATATTGCTCTATTTGTTACAACTTCATTTATACCAGTAATCTATGCTCCACTAACGTTTCTTGGAGCTGCAACTTTTCCATTTCATCTAGCTTTTATTTATGCTTTTATTGGAAATATATTACTTTCAACAGTAATGTTTTACTTAACAAGATGGTTGGGAAGGGATTATTTTAGTAGATGGGAAAAGAAAAATAAAAAAGTGGAAGAACTTGATATAAAATTTAAAGAAAATGCTTTTAGAGATGTATTCTTACTAAGATTGTTCTTTATAATACCTGGAGAGGTGATAAATATTGTTGCAGGCATTTCTAAAGTTAGATATAGAGATTTTATATTTGCATCAGCAATTGGTTTTTCTCCGGTGTTGTTAGCATCAATATTTCTAGTTAAAAGTAAAATTGAAGCAAATCTAATGTTTTTTATTTTGTCTGTAACTGTTGCTGCAATTATCTTAATAATACCTCTTATTTATCTTTCATCTTTGAGACTTTTTATAGTTGAGAAATATAATCAAATTAAAGGGATGTTTAGTAAAAATGCTAATGTTAGCCCGGTTTTTTTATACATAGATAAATTTGTCTATACTGTTACTGGAAAACCAGCTTCTGAAAAGACTAAAGAATAAAAGGCGAGTCAGAAATAGGCCACATTCTGTTGTTTGTCCTTTCATAAAGATAGGAATCAAACATGCTAACATCCTACTATGCGGCTTAAAGCCTTGCACAAGCCAAGATGCTCGTTCCAGCTGTTTCTCCCTAATTGCTTAGGAGAGTGTCCCGTTTCTATACCAGAGCTCGTCCTCACGAACGTCCATTTGCATGGATGGCTACATATAGTGTGTGGACCTTCCTCAGAATAATTTCGATTTATGACGAAATTTGTTGATTTAACAACAACCCCGAAGTTAGCTATCCAACTCGCTTTAAAATAGATAAAGTTTGGATTTATAAACCTTCACAAAGGCTTTTAAAGCCTGAAAATAGAGGAAAAGAACATGATAGAAGGTTATTCACCAACAAGAACAGAAGCTAAAGAACATCTGGAAAGAATTAGACGGCAATATGAAGAGAGTGTAATTCCCCAGATTGATAGTGGTAATTTTGGTTCTGCTGAGTCTACCTTAAAAAATTACCTAACCCTTCTTGAAACTCATGGTGTTAGAATGATTCATGAAGAAAAGGGAGTCTTTTTAGTTAGTGCTATAAATAATCTACATGTGATATTGGATGAATTAAGAAGGCCAACAAATGGAAGACTGAGAGGAAGCTCAGAAATGTTAAGAGAAGATTTGGCTGAATTATGCAAGGTTGCTTAAAATTATACTTTTTACTACCCTAAAATTGCTTGTTCCTACTTTAAAATTGTGTGTTGTAATTGCTTAATTGTGCGCTATATAAACAAACTTGTTGAAAGAAAGATATGATTGTTTGCAGGCTTGTATTTAAAGCACTTTTGGCTTTGTTAGGTTATGGAGGTGATGAGATGAAAATAAAAGTTTTATTCAGGGATAAGAGGGGTAAAACAGCTTTTTATTTATTGAGGAACTTTGACTTCATTAAGAGCCTCATAGAAAAATACCCCAACGCAGTATGGAGAAAATGTCCTTCAAAGGGCAACCAAATTGTTTACGAAATGAGAGAAGCTTAAGTTTATTTTATATTGTCTTCTTTCTTTTTTTGTTTTTATATTGCCCCTGCTAGGTTTCTAAGTGTTGGATAACCTATACTAACAAATTCATGCATATATCTTGGACAACTTCTATTATCTGGGCTTTCTATACATCCTTCACATTCAGGTCTAAGAACATGTAATCTTAATCCTACACATCTCTCTATTTGAGTCTCTCCTTTTACAGGAGGATAATGATAAGCAGCTATACCACCCATTTTTACACACTAGATTAGTATGCTAAATAAAAAAGAGTTTATTAAGATTGTTATGTTGATTAAATTAATATGAAATACTCAAAAAAGAAAAAACTCTTTGTTAAAACTTATGGATGCCAGGCAAATATCAATGATTCTGAAATACTTGCTGCAAAATATGCTAAAATTTATAAGATTGTAGATAGTGAAAATGAAGCTGATGTTATTTTGTTAAACTCCTGTTCTGTTAAGAACAAAACACAATCAAAGATAATTCATTATATTGGTAAAAATTACCCTAGTAAGGAAATAATCATAGTTGGGTGTTTGGTTAAAACGATTGATGTTAAGAAACAATTCCCAAATGTTAAAATTGTTGATTCTTCAAATTTGAAAAGACTTGGACAGGAATTGGTTAGAAAAGATAAAAAGATTGGGATAATCCAAATCTCTCAAGGTTGTTTAAATGAATGTGCTTATTGTGCAACTAAACTTGCCCGTGGAGAACTAAAATCTTATTCTATTGAAGAAATTAAATTTGAATTAGAAGAAGCTGTTAACGGTGGATGCACACGGATATATCTGACATCACAAGATAATGGATGTTGGGGTTTTGATTTGAAGCCTAGGAGCGATTTAGCTACCTTGCTTAGTGCACTTGTATATGTTAAAGGAAATTATAAGATCAGAGTTGGAATGATGAATCCACAGTATGTTGTTAAGTTCTTACCGGAGCTATTAAAAGTATTTGAATCCAATAGGATACAAAAGTTTATTCATATTCCGGTGCAGTCTGGAAGCAATAAAGTATTGAGGGCTATGAAAAGAGGACATTCTGTTGAAGATTTTGTTAAAATTGTAGAAAAGTTTAGAAAAAACTTTCCAAGAAGTAAGTTCAGAGAGAGTACAATTGCAACGGACATAATAATTGGCTATCCAACTGAAACAGATGAGGATTTTGAAAAAACCCTTGATTTGATTAGAAAAATAAAACCAGAAGTACTTAATATTTCAGTTTTTTCAAGCAGACCCGGAACTGCTGCTTCAAAGCTAAAACAACTTTCAAGTGAATTTATTAAAAAACGATCAAAGAAACTTAATGACACTTATCTAAGTTATCGGCCAGAGATTGATAAGAGAAAATTCTATACCTCGTGCCCTGAACGGTAAGTTATCATAACTAAAGGTTGCATGTTTGTTGTTAATTCTAATTTGCCTGTAGTTCTTTCTGCATGAGCCTTATGCAAAACATCTGAAACAGTATATACATTTCCTTCTAATTCATACTTTTCCCCAATTCTTGGCAATACTGGTCCATCTACGTTTTCAACACTTTCTGTCGTTTGGTTATGATGACTTATTACTAATCCGTAGGTTACCATAAAGGGGGCAGTTTGTCTGGTTTTTTAAATATTTATGTAGTTAATTCTTAAGGTTATTAAATGATATTTACAAGGGGAAAAAGATTAATAAGGTGTTATGATTTATATGGGTAAATGGAACTTCAGTTAATATTTCCAAAGCATCAAGAGGGAAAAAGTCTTTTGCAGGAGCATATTCCTCCTTTAGGGCTATTAACTATTGCAAGTTATATTAAAGCAAAAAAGCCTAAACAGAAAGTTGAAGTGTTTGATGGGAATTCTATTTCTGATAATGAATTAATTCAAAAGATAAATGCTGAGATGGTGGGAATATCTGTTTGGTTTAGTAATTATGATAACGGGCTGAAAATTGCAAAAAGGATAAAAGAGAAAAATCCAAATACAAAGATTGTATTTGGTGGCCCAAATACAAATGGAATTGCTGAAAGGATATTAAAAAATAATCATTTTATAGATTTTGTAATTAGTGGTGATGGTGAAGAGAGTTTGTTAGGTTTGTTGCAAGGTAGGAAAAATGAAACAATTGCTGGACTGACCTATAGGAAAGATGACAAGATAATTAGTAATACTCCAAGTTATAGCTTGGATTTAAATAAACTACCTCCACTTAATCTAAAACTCTTAAAGACTCCCTTTAAATGGGATAGGAAAATAAAAAGAATGGGACATTCATACTTTCCCCTTTCTCGCTATAGGGGTTGTTTTAGAGCAAAAAGATGCCAGTATTGTTCAATACCTCTAAAAGCTACACGAAAATCTTCATCTAAAAATTTTTGGAAGGATATTACTAATTTAAACAAAAAATATGGTGTTGATCATTTCTTTGAAACTGCTGATACGTTTCCGCTTGGTGAATTAAAAAGCCTTGCTAAATCAAAGCCAAAAAATCTCAAATTTAAGCTTAGATGCTACATTGCTCCATCCACAATAAATGAAGATCAGATTAAACTGCTTTCTAAAATTGGTGTGAAACAGGTTTTTATTGGTGTTGAAAATTCAAGATTTTATGCAGATACTAACTGCACTCCAATATCTTTTAAAAGATATCCGGATAATTATACCTCTGAGGATCTACTTAAAGAAATTGATCTTTTTGCAAAGTATAACATTGATGTGATGCCTTCCTATGTTCTTGGAATGCCCGATGAAACAAGGGAAAGTTTAAAGGAAAACATAGCTCTTATAGAGAAAATTGCTAATAAAAAAAATGTTAGTGAAATGAGTATTAATCTTTGTCTTCCTTTGCCCGGATCGAGTTATTTTCTTCAGTGTGTTAGTGATAGTCAAGTAATCAAAAGATATTTAGAGATAAAAAAGCAAGATATAAGAACAATAGATGATTTTGACATACATCTACTTTCAAAGCTTTTTATTGAACGGTACTCTAAAGTTAGCTATGAAGAGATAGTAGGTGAAGTAAAGAGTTTTATGTTAAAAAGTAAAAAGAATATCGCTCACTGGGGAATGTAATAATGGAACTAACAAAAGCACAAAAAGAACAGGTTGAAAGGCAATTAAGACAACATAATCGGAATGATGTAAAAGCTAAATTGACTATCAAAGAGGGTGAGGATTTTGAGTTAATTATTAAGAGAGGAGTTTTTGGTTCGGATTTTATGAGTTCGGGAATGTATCTGGTTAGGTTTTTATATCATCATCAAGACTTGTTTTCTAATAAGCTATGTTTGGATATGGGATGTGGATCGGGAATTCAGGGTTTAGTTATGGCTAGGTATGGTGCAAAACATGTTGATCTGGCAGATATAAATAAAAAAGCTGTGGAAAATACTAAAGAAAATATTAAGCTACATAATCTACAGAAAAAAACTAAGGCTTATGTAAGTGACCTGTTTACAAATTTGCCAAAGGATAAAAAATATGAGGTAATTTTATTTAATCATCCATTTTATTCTGAGGAAGCGGAAAATTTTGGAAAAGAGTTTTTTGATGATGTAATATTAAGAAAAAGTATGCTTGGAGGAACAGAGTTAATTAAAAGATTCTTTAGAGAGGTTAAAAGTCACCTAAAAGATAAAAATAGTTTGATCATAATGCCATATTTTCATTTTGCTGGAAAAGAAAATGACCCGGCTAGGCATGTTAAGGACTATGATTTATATGTTTTTAATGAAGAAAGAATAAAATCTAATCAGGGAATTCAACTTGGAGAGATTTCTATGTATGTGATCAAACAAAAGAACTAAGATTAGCTAACTTGATAATAGTCAGATACTGTTTCAAACTCTCCCCTCGTGTTAGAAGATCTGTCTATAAATTCAGTCATAATTTTTGTGAAGCCAGGTATTCTCAAATCTTTGGCTCTTTGTCTACTGTTTGGATGAAACATATAACAACGAATCAGTATACCTCCGCGTTTAACTCTTTTTGAAATGTTTGTGATTTCATCTTCAAGTGCCATAAAATTCCTTAAAAATCAGACTTATAAACATTTACTTTTTGGCTCTTGATTCCTTTTTATCCAAGACTGCAACAATAATAGCAATAATGCTAAATAATACTGCAAACTCGCAGTACATTGATGGAAATAAAATACCTAGAGAAGGAAAAATCATTAGAAGAATTACTGCTGGAAGTAGGGAAATAACTATGGCAATTAGCATTAGAATAGCAATTTTTTTCACTATTTTGCTTTTTTGACGTTTATAATTTTTTATAATAACAAAGAAGGTTAGGGCAATAAAACCAAAGTAATATAAAAGAAAATAGATAATTGATGAGACTATATTTTGAGGGTTGAAAAAATAGCTTCTTACAATTACTAGACAACTATGACATTCACTTTGTAAAATAAAGTCTGGTTTGAACAATGCAAATAGCGCAAATAATACTGGTAAAATATATATCCAAAAAAGGTTATACTTTTTTTTAGTAAATGCAATTACTGAGTGAAGTCCAATGGCTGGCAAAAAAGTATAGGTTATAAAGCCAAGCTTTGCCCATAAAACTGGGTAGGAAGTGGAGCATAACATAAATTCTGTAAACTGATAAAAACCCAAAACATAAATAAACACAGCAAAAAAGTTGTTTATGATGCTTCTTCTAAAAAATAATAAAATCAGGGTGGCTATTATAAACTCAAATATTGCCATGGACAATGAAACGTATGGTGAAAAACACATCTTTTTGTAACTAAATTAATTTGTTTAGGTTTATAAATACTATTTTTATTCATTTATTATGGTAATGAATAGCATTGACATCATGTCGCCGGTTGGAAGCTTTGAAGCTTTAGCTGCAGCTATTAAGGCTGGTGCTTCTAGCATTTATTTTGGTGTGGCTGGAATGGATATGCGAGCTGGAAGTAGCGCGAGCTTTAAACTTACTGATTTAAAGAAAATTGTTGATATTTGTAGAAAAAATAATGTGCGGAGTTATCTGTGTGTGAATACAATTGTTTATGATGAAGAAATGAAGATGGTTAGAAAGATATGTGATGCTGCTAAAAAGTTTAAGGTTTCTGCTGTGATTGCAAGTGATGTTGCTGTGATGCAATATTGTAGAAAGATCGGAATTGAAGTTCATATTTCAACTCAGGTAAATGTTTCTAATCTGGAAGCTGTAAAGTTTTATTCTAAATTTGCTGATGTTATTGTTTTAGCTAGAGAATTAAATTTAAAACAAATAAAAAATATTTGTCAGGAGATAAAGAAACAAAAGATTTGCGGGCCTTCGGGAGAGTTGGTTAAGATTGAAATATTTGTGCATGGTGCTTTATGTGTTTCCATATCGGGAAAATGTTACATGAGCCTTGCTACCTATGGACTTTCTGCAAATAAGGGTAAATGTTTGCAAAATTGCAGAAGGAGCTATAGGGTAATTGATGAAGAAACTGGAGATGAGCTTGTAATAGATAATAAATGTGTAATGTCTCCAAAAGATCTTTGCACAATTGGAATAATTGATAAAATTTTAGATGCTGGTGTAAGTGTTTTGAAGATTGAGGGACGTGGAAGAAGTGCAGATTATGTTTACATTGTAACTAAAGTCTATCATGAGGCAGTTGAGGCATTTTTTAATGAAAGTTATGATGATAAAAAGGTTGATGCCTGGATTAAAGAGTTGGAAAGTGTTTTTAATAGGGGCTTTTGGCACGGAGGATATTATTTAGGTAAAAAATTAGGAGAATGGTCAGGAGTTTATGGATCTCGTTCAACTAAAGAAAAGATTAAAATTGGAAGTGTAAAGCATTATTTTCCAAAAGCAAAGGTTGGAGAATTTATTATACAGAGTGATGAATTAAGTATTGGTGATGAAATCATGGTTATTGGAAAGGTAACTGGAATTGTTCTTTCTAAAGTTGAAAGTATTTTTCTTTCTAAGAATGATAGCCCGGTTAAATCTGCTAAAAAGGGAGATTTAATAACAATTCCAATGGATGAAAAAATACGAGAAAATGATGATCTTTATTTAGTTATTCCTAGAAAGAAATTTCAAGTGAATCATAAGATAATTAATCAGTAACTTTAAAAACGCACCTATTAAAGGAGTATTATGACAAAAAATATTGTGGTAATACTTGGAGATCCTAGAAAAAGTGATGGAGTTATTCCTGGTGGAAGGTTTACTGAAGATGAACTTGAAACACATAGAAGACTAAAGTCTGAGTTAGAAAGATTAGGAGATTATAGTTTTAGCTATTTGGATGATCATGATAGGCTTGTTGAAGATTTGAAATCAGCTAGAGAAAGCGTTCATTTGGCAATGAATTTATGTGACAATGGTTATATGAATGATCCAAAACAAGAGGCTTATATTCCAAGAATGCTTGAAGATTTAGGAATTCCGTATACTGGAGCAGGGGCAGAGTGTATGGTTTTATGTTATGATAAGACAAATATAAGAAAAGTAGCTGGACTTGCGGGCATTTCTACTTCTAGAGGATTTGTAATAGATGGTAAAGTGAATGAGGGTTTACTTGAGTATCCATTAATTGTAAAACCTGCGCAAGGAGATGGAGGTTTTGGTATAACAAAGGATAGTGTTGTAAAAAATAGAGAGGGTTTAGAAAGAGCTGTTGAAATTTTAAGAGGAATTTATTCTGGAAAAATTTTAGTTGAAGAATTTTTAGGAGGTGATGAAATTACTTTAGGGATGGTTGGCAATTCTCCAAATTTCACTGTCTTTCCACCAATTAAAGAGGATTTTTCAAGATTGCCCGAGGGTTTGCCTAAAATTTGTGGTTATGAATCAAAATGGGATTTTAGTTCTCCATACTTAATACTTGGTGGATCATTAACTGCTGAGCTTGAAGAAAGTGCTAGACAAAAGATTATTGTGGGTTCAAAAAAATTATTTGAAATTACTCAGTGCAGAGATTATGCTCGATTTGATTGGAGACTTGATTCAAGAGGAAATCCAAATATTCTTGAAGTAAATCCAAATCCGGGTTGGTGTTGGGATGGTCATTTGGCAAAGGGAGCTTCTGCTGCAGGAATTTCCTATGGAAAAATGCTTGAGATGATAATACAATCTGCAGAAGAAAGATTGGGATTGAGTAATCAATAAAATTACTTTTGAGTACGCTCTGAATCATATTTTCTTTGCAATGCTCTAAACTCAAGATCACTTGGTCTTAGATTATGACAAAAAGTTCCAGCTCTAGAAACACACCATTCTTTTGCAAAGTCAAGTTTACCATCCTTATCAGTATCATAACCCCATGAACCTACGCAAATTCTTTCCTCTCTTACAACTGGCTTTTGACCTTGTACTTTTGGAGCAACATCAATTGAACCCACTAAAGCATAAAATCCAAACAATGCAATTAATGATCCATAAAAACCAATCATGCCCTTAAGCTCTTCTTTATATTCCGAATCCATAAAAATGGATTTTGTCTAAGTTTATAATATTTGTTATTCTTAACCCACAACTTTAAACATCAAAAATCTATGATTTTTGTGGCCAAAAGAATTGAAAATTCTTTGGATCCAGAAAACTAGCAAGTTTTCTTGGCTTAAAGATTCGTAAAGCCCAAGGCGAATCTTTAAAAACCCCTCTTTCTTGCAAATAAAATGACTGAACAAAAAGTTAAGAAAGGAGATAAAGTTTCAATAGAATACACTGGAACTTTTGACGATGGAGAAGTATTTGATAGCAATGTTCGTGATGGAGAATGTGTTCATCCACTTGCATTCATAGTTGGATCTGGAATGGTTATACCTGGATTTGACAAAGCTATTGAGGGAATGATTATTGGTGATGCTAAGAAAGTAAAGATTCTTGCAAAAGATGCTTATGGTGAGAAAAACCAAGATTTAATTAAAACAATGCCAAAACCTGCTAGTTTTCCACCTCAGGCAAAGGAAGGAATGTTAATTGGTGTTGGACCAACTCAGGATCAACAAATACCTGCATTAATTGTTAAGTTAACTGATAGTGAAATAACTCTTGATCTTAATCATCCGCTAGCTGGAAAAAACTTGAACTTTGATATTAAAGTTCTGGATATTCAGGAAGCAGGTGAATTTGAGGATGATGAATGTTGTTGTGGAGAGCATGAACATGATCATGAAGGACATGATCACGGACATAATTCTCATCCGTGTGGGGATAATTGCAAATGTGAAAAAGAGGGTAAAGTTAAAAAGAATTCTAAAAAGGAATAATTAAACTTTTTATTTTAAAATGGAACCTACTACATCTGAATATATTCTTGTAAAAAACTCAAAAGTTCATGGCAGTGGGGTTTTTGCAAAAAAGTTTATTCCTAAGGGCACAAAAATAATTGAATATGTTGGAGAAAAACTAACAAAAGAACAGGGAGACAGAAGAAGTGAAGAACAACTAGAGTTTGCAAAAAGTAATCCTCATCTTGGAGCAGTTTACATCTTTGAGCTTGATGATGATTGGGATATTGATGGTAACTTTGATTATAACACTGCAAGATTAATTAACCATTCCTGTGACCCAAATTGTGAATTTGAAATTGCTGATGGACATATATGGATATTTGCTAAGAGAGATATTAAAGAAGGAGAGGAGTTAAACTACAACTATGGTTATGATTATGAGGATTATGAAGAACATCCGTGTAAATGTGGATCAGCTAATTGTGTTGGTTATATTCTTGAAGAGGAACATTGGCCTAAACTAAAGGAAGATTTGGAAAAGAAGAAAATAAAAAATATTCAATAGTAACCTGTAATATATTTTTTAAGCCTCAAATTGAAGAATCCAATCAATTTGAGCAGAAAGAAAAGGTTTTGGTTGCTAAGAATTAACTTTTTATATTAGCTAATATTGGGTATTCTATGAAAATATTAGTTGTTTATTACTCTCGAAGTGGAAATACAAAGAAAGCTGCTGAGGAAATTTCTAAAGACTTAAAATGTGATATTGATGAAATTAGTGAGAATAAAAGCAGAAAGGGAATGATCGGATGGTTGGGTGCTGGCAGAGATGCAATGCGTAAAAAGGAAGTTGAGATTAAGTTTGAAAAAGATCTTTCTAAGTACGATCTAATTATTGTTGGTACGCCCATATGGGCATCAACAGCTGTTCCAGCAGTGAGGAGTTATTTGATTAAAAACCAGGATAAATTAAAATCAAAAAAAATCGCATTTTTTTCAACATCTGGTGGAACTAGAATAGACAGGGTAGCTGAAGATATGGAAAAATTATCTGAAAAACCTATTGCAACCCTTTCTCTTTTTGCAAAGGGCAATAATCTGGAAAAGATTAAAGATTTTTGTGAGAAAGTTAAGAGTAAAAAGTAAATTAGTCTAACGGGTGAGTTGCAAGATAATGTAGCATATCTTTTCTACTTGGGCTTCTTGGTTTCATTGACCCTTCATAATCCCAGTAATTAAGCCCCATATCTTCATAGGCTCTTATTAGTTCAGATTGTTCAGCTCTTCCATTGGCATTTCCACCATATCTTTTGCTGTCTGCAGCTTGACGAACTTTTGTTTGAATTTCTTCGTTAGTTCCTGCTCTAACAAAACCGTTTGCTCTATCAATTTTATAACCCCAAATTCCTAAAGTCACAAGGCAGCTGATTCCTAGAATTGTTGTTAATTTTATTGGTGTTCTTTTTGAGATCATGAATTTTGTGAGAAAAATAATATTTTTAAAGATTATTGTAAAGAAGAAATAAAAAGATTATTTCTTTTTTCTAGACCTTAAAGCTCCGACAATTGTAAAGATAACTAGAGCTAACAGATCACTGGCTAACATTTCGGGTTTAATAAAGAAAGACCAGTCTTTAACAAACAAAGGAACAGTTATTGCAGCATCAAGGATTAGTTCAACTACTATGAATAAAATTCCGACGAGTAAACCTTGCTTTGCGCCTGCTTTAACTTTTTTAGAAAAGTAAAATAGTGAAGCTAGAATAAAAAGGATTATTAGAATTATGAAATGAATTACATAATAAAGAGTGCTTGGAGCACTTAATTTAAAACCAAACATTAGAATGCTAACTTCAAAAAAGATTACAACCCAGAGTGCAATTGCAATGAGTATTGCTCTTTTGAAATTCATAAAATAATTAGGAATAAAGTATTTTTAAATTTAATGTTAAATTCTTTCTCTGGCTTGTTTTTCAGCTTCCTTAGCTTCAGCTTCTTCAACTTCAAGATTTCTTACTCGTTTCATTCCCCTATACACTACACCTGAGATCACTAAGCCAGTTAATCCAACAACTGCTTCAGTATAACATCTGTTATGATAATTTCTGCAATCTTCAGCATAACTTACTGCTTGCTGGCTAGTTAAGCAATAATTTTGTGGTGATGGTAGACAAGTAAAACGAACTCTTGCAGAGTCGACACTAGAAATTAAAGATAATGCAGATAGTGCTAATATGGCTAGATTAGTTTTTCTCATTAGAAAATAGAAAAATTGGTGTTTAAAAACTTTACTTTGTAAGATAATTCCACAAATCTGAAAGACCGTAATAACCTATCATTGCATAGGCAGTATTCAAAGCAGTTAAAGCTAATCCTCTTTTGACTGTGGGCCAATCATCGGTAGAATTTCTAGCTAGATATTTTGCTAATCCTATACCTGGCCAAAGATCAGTTTTCAAATTAATTTTTACTGGATCTTTTTCTCTTGTAGACTTCATGGTATTTACTAATATATTTTGTTTTTAAGTTTTTATATAGAATTATTTACATAAAGAGGCATATAACATAAAATCATAGTAATCACTATCTCCATGACTATATTGAGATCTTACATGTGAGTCTCTAAATGGCTCAGCAGTAGGATATTTTGTTATTGGACGGATTCTTCTCAGGCTTCCAGTAATAAGTCTATCAACTCCTTCATCTACTCCTCTATTTATTCCATCTGCTATTTCTATTAATCTATCTTTTAATTTTTGTAAGTTTTTCATACTTATCTTAGTAATAACTAATATTTAAATCTTTCTATTTGTTACTACTAGTTAGTTATTAATAGTATTTTAGAATAAAAAATCAAAAAGACGAGTAAAGCGAAAGCATTTTTTGTGTATTTGGAAATTGTGGCTTTTAGTAACTGCATGCTGAATGCCTCGGGTTCTTGGCACTTACACATCAGTTCTATCAACGCAGTCTTTTTCTGCGGCCTAAGTTGTCTCGTTTTGCGGATGGCTTCGTGCTTAGATGCTTTCAGCACTTATCCATACAATGCGTAGCTGCGCAGCTCGCTCGTAACGACTGCTACACCAGAGGCATCCAAGTCAGGTTCCTCTCGTACTACTGACTCGTTCCACTCAGACAACAACACACCTAGTAGATATCATACAAACTGTCTCACGACGTTCTTAACCCAGCTAACGATCCCTTTTAATATGTGAACTCCAGCACCCTTGGACGCTTATGCACGTCCAGGTTAGGAAGAGCCGACAGCGATGTACCAAACCGCGCCGTCAATATGGACTATCGGGCGCGACAAGCCTGTTATCCTTGGGGTAACTTTTCTGTCACATTCGCAACCTATCAAAAGTTGTCGAAGGTTCGCTAGAACCGACTTTCGTCTCTGCATCCCTTACTGTGTAAGATACAGTTAGATAAGCTTTTGCTCTTGCACTCAACTCCAGATTTCCACCCTGGATGAGCTTATCTTTGTGCCCTACAGATATTTTTTCTGCAGGGTGCCGCCCCAGCCAAACTGCCCACATGCCGATGTCCTCTATAAGAGTTAGTAGCTTCTTAAACGATAAGTAGTATTACAAGTTTGCTCCCCTTTCGCCAAAGCTAGGGTTCGACGCTCCTACCTATTCTATGCATCATCGAAAAAGTTACAACGACAAGCTGCAGTAAAGTTCCACAAGGTCTTAGCTTCCCACTAGGTGTCACCGGCATTTTCACCGGTCAGTGATTTCAGAAGGACTTGGTTAGGGACAGTGACTACCTCATTGAACCATTCATGCAAGTCGCCATTCAGACGACAAGGTATTACGCTACCTTAAGCAAGTTGTTACTTTCGCTTTTCAAAATGAAAAGTTACTAACCATAATTTAATTTTAATTAATTATGGCGAGCAAATATTTCTATTTGCTTCATTATGTCTCCATAATGATCGGACTATATCATCACAAATTTTTTTGCAATTTAGTTTTGTGTTTGGCGTATAGTCTCTGAGGATTCTAAAGATTTCAAAATGTCATCAAGTTTATATCTTCTTTGTTTTCCTTCTCCGTTCATTGTAAATACTTTTTTTAATAATCTTATAAATTCTTTTTTATCTGCATGTTTATGTTGATCTAATGATTCAACAACTTCAGCAAATATTTCAAAGTCTTTATTTTTAGTTATTAATTTGTATTTTTTGAAGAAAGGAATAACTTTATCTACAAGTTCTCGCCTACTTTGCACAATAAATTGCATAGTATCATTTTGCCCATATTTTTTTATCACAATACCACAATTAAGCAATTTTTGATATTCATATAAAATATCTTTATGTTTTGCATGTTGTGTTACATGAAATATGGGATCGAGAACCCATCTTACTTTAGCAGATTTCTGATTTTTTAAAGCAATGCAAAAGCATCCTTCTCCGTCAGCAAATCCTGTAAGGTAATAAGTTAATTGTTCTTGATTCATGACCATACATAGATGGTCAAGTATTTAAGTCTTTAGTTTCCTGCGGATTGTCTCTATCATTTAGATTTTTACTATCGATAAATTTGATTTTATCAATGAGTACTAAATGCTTAACGAGAGTTTCCCGCATACAGCCAAATTTAAATACCCCCTAAATTGAGGGTCATAGTTACCCCCGCCGTTTGATGGGCATTAGCTCCCTTGAAAAGGAGTTTCAGACACCACCACTGGACAGGTCTCACCGAGTATACAAGTCTTTTCAGATTAGCACTCGGCTACGTTTTTGGTAAACAGTCGGGCAGTCCTTGTTACTGAGATCTACATATGCCTTCTACATATCAAAGACATAAATAGACACCCCTTCTACCGAAGATACGGGGCCAATATGCCGAATTCCCTTAACCAATTTAACCTTTCACGTCTTAGCCTTCTCAGCTAGAACACCTGTGTTGGATCTTGGTACAGCTAACTTAATTTTATATACAAAACTTTTCACTGACTCCTGGAGTCAGCAGTTCTCGTCGGCAAATTTATTTACTTCGTATCATTACAATCCATAAATATCTTTACTCGAATTTCCTTTCAGAAACCTACTTATCCGGAAGCGATTTTGTATCGTAGCAAATTAAGTCAGTTCAGGAATATTAACCTGATGTCCATCGATGTACTCAGTTAAGGTACATCTTAGGTGCTGACTAACCCTTGGTTAACGATTAGTGCCAAGGAAACCGTGTTCTTTCGACGTTTTCCATTCTCAGGAAAATTTGATCCTACTCCAGCCAAGATTTTCATTCCTTTTCGCTCCACTCCTTCTCTCGAAAAAGATTCGACGCAAAAAGGACGCCAGTCTACCAGAACGCTCATCTGAGCGCCTCTATAGTATCGGTACCATGCTTAGCCCCGTCCATTTTCAGGGCCTCAAACCTCAATAGGTGAGCTGTTACGCTTTCTTTAAAGGGTGGCTGCTTCTAAGCCTACCTCCCTAGTGTCTCAGGTTTAAGACTCCTTTTGCTACACTTAGCATGAATTTTGGGACCTTAACTATAGTCTCCCTTGTTCGGGTCTCAGAACAGGACCTTACGCCCTGCCCCCGTTTCTTATTCTACGCAATATGCAAATTCTGAGTTGGAAAGAGTCCCGTAGACAAAAGTCTCTGCAAACTCCATCCGTACTTTACCTCGCATACAAGCAAAAATAAGGCTATACTAAGGCATATTTCGACTGGAACCAGCCATCGCCAGATTCGAGTGGCTTTTCACCCCTAATCGCAGGTCATCCAAGTGCATGCACACAACAACGGTTCGGACCTCCATTTCTTTTTCAAGAAACTTCATCCTGCCCACGAATAGATCATCTGGCTTCGGGTCAGTCCTCAGTGACTCTCGCTTTTTCAAACTCGCTTTCGCTATGGCTTCAATTATTAACCTTGCCACAAAAGACAACTCCTTGGCCCATTTTTCGAAACGTACGTTACAACCGCCATATTGCTATGACAGGCAGTAACAAGCTGTAACTGTTAGATTTCAAGTCTTTTAACACTCGGTTAAGAGTTCTTTTCAGCTTTCCCTCACGGTACTTGTACGCTATCGGACTTGAGTTGATGTTTAGGGTTAGCAGTTAATCCTGCTGTATTCGTGCCTTCAATCCGGAAGACACTACTCTTTGAGAAACTCCATATAACTTAATCTACGAGGCTATCACTCTCTACGGCAGCATGTTCCAATGCACTTTGATATATTACTTAGGAATTTATTCTCACCACATCTCTGCCCACCTTTCGACGGGAGATTCAGTTTGCCCTGGTCCCTTTTCACTCGCTGTTACTAGGGGAATAACTATTTGTTTTCTCTTCCTGCCGCTACTAAGATGTTTCAATTCACGGCGTTTGCTTTCCTTTCGGAATTATCTTGCGATAATGTTGCTCACATTCGGAGATTCTGGGTTCAAAGCTCGCATGCAGCTAGCCCAGACTTTTCGCAGCTTGCCACGTCCTTCATCGCAACTCAAACCAAGCTATCCGTCTAACAGTATATTAGGATCCAAATTAAAAAAACAGTCGGTTAAAACTGTTTTCTTTGTCAAAAATCTATTTTAGATTCTTGAACATCCAAAAAATTTTCCTTCCATTAATTATTTTAATGGGAAGATTTCGCTTTACTCGTCTCATAGATCAATATGATCTCAACTCCCCCCATTTCCGTCGGAAATGAGGTTCATATGTTAATTTCTTTCACTTTTAAAGTTAGTGAACATGATCAAAATAGTACCAGAATTCTTTATTCAACGCAGACAAAGTTGTCTCTATTTATTGTGTTGAAATATGAATATTTTCTGATTACCATTTTATAATTTATGAAGTTGGTGAGGCTTTTTAAATGTTTCGTCAGTTTTTTAGCTAATTCACGAAGAGAAATAGTTTTAATAAAGAAATAATAAATTTAATTAAATAATCATTAATCGGAATTGCCATCGTAAAGTTGACTAGTAAGTCCTGCAAAAGCAACCATATCTGTAAATCCTAAAGCAGTTATTACTCTAGCAGTAGCTGCATTAGTTTCAAGTTTTTTTAAATCTGCTTCTTTTTCAGGGTTTCTATCTCTATTATAATTAATATTTACAGCACCATTATTTTGAGGTACATCGGCTTCAGATGTTTTTGAAGCTTGATCTAGTTTTCTTGAGTAGTAAGATGAAGCAGTAAGACCACCATAGGTAGCTAATCCCGATAGTCCTGTTAGGGTTATACCTAACTTTCTTAAAAATTCTCTTCTTGATTCTGTTCTTTCGGATTCCATTTTTACCTCTTTTCTTTTAATACTACTAACTTTATAAATCTTTCTATCTGTCACTACTTACTAATGATTACTATTAAGCTTAAACACATATAGAATTTGAAGTATGTCAGTTTTTTAGCTAAATCAGCGATATATTTTGGAAATTATTCTTCCCATCTTCCTTGATCTTTTCTTTTTGCTATTTCAAATCCATAAACTCTGCTTGCAAGATAGGGAGCAAATGAACCCGCTAGTGAACCTTTACCCATATTAATAAAACGAAAATTGTCTTCGGGAGATGAAGCAAAAATGTTCTTACAGATAAAGTAAGCACCTAATCCTATAGCAATTCCTATATTTGCAGCTTGATAGCTGTCGGTAACTTCTTGTTGTGTTAGTTGATTAAGATGTTTATATTTCATCAAAAAGAATTTAGCTGATTGTTTTTAAACATTTCTGTATTTATTTATGTGCTTCCTCATGACATTTGTCACTAGCTAAAATAGCTTTGAAAAGGCAAAATAAATGTCTGCAGGCACTTTACCAAACAAACTGGAATGAGGTCTGAAATGATTATACCTTATTCTAAATAACTC
>JBAZXH010000003.1:0-43792 GCA_041659945.1 Candidatus Pacearchaeota archaeon
GAGTTATTTAGAATAAGGTATAATCATTTCAGACCTCATTCCAGTTTGTTTGGTAAAGTGCCTGCAGACATTTATTTTGCCTTTTCAAAGCTATTTTAGCTAGTGACAAATGTCATGAGGAAGCACACAATTCTTCCACAATAATTCTTATAAACCTATTTTGAAAATAAGACTAATGAAGTTTCCAGGTGCTTTCTATGTTGATCATGACAGAACTCACTTAGCAGTCTACAGTTTTTACCCTGATCTTTATACTAGACTTCCCTCTTCAATTAGAAACGATCATGTTGCACATGTCGCCTATAAATTTGGGGGCAAAAAAGGAGGAATTGATGTTTTTCATCTTCTAGAAGATGATTCAGTTGAAGACTTTGTAGATGCAAGAAAAAGATTTACTTTTAATGGAAGAGTAATAACCAAAACAGAGGGACCAAAAGTTCTATCAGTTCCAGATCCAATAATTGCTAGAGCAGATACATTACATGATGTTCAATACGAATTTTTAGAAGGTTACCAAAATACCGGTTTACCAAATTTAATAAGAGCAGATATTGGAGACTTCTGTGAGGGAACAGAAGCTAAAAAACCTCAAGGAACTTCATTAGTTCATCTACCAAGAATCGTTCCACATACACAAATTAGACAGAATCAGGCAAAACGTTTGCTTGAAGGGGGAAAACAATGGTTTGTTGAATCTTGTTTACTAGAAGCAAACATAGATTTTGCTACAGGTTGCATGGCTGGTTGGGTACCTGTAGGTAAAACAAGTTTTGATGGTCTAACAGCAACAGGTTATTTTTTATATCCTTGGGGAGAATGTAAATATTGTTATGCTACAGATAAACATCTAAATTTTCCAAAAACTTTAAGACATATAGATAGAGAACAACTAAAAAGAGAACTACTGGGAGAGTGTTGTTTAGAATATGGTTCTGAAACACCACTTGGTAGACCTGTAAACGTTCTAAGATTTGGAAAAAGAACTGAAACTTGTACACCCTTTACTCTTGCAGAACTTGTAACAACTCTTGAAACTTGCACAGAAACAGGAACTCGAGGAGTAATTACAACTAAGTTTTTAGGTTTTAACCCCGACATTGCAGACCTACTCAGAAGAACAAACTCATCTCTTATCTATAGCATTGGATTTGATGAATTAGAAGAAGGTGCAGTAATGTGGGGATGTGATAGTGAATTTAGAAAAGAACAGGCTGTTAGATTTAGAGAGGCAGGAGTAAATTCTTTAATGTATTTAAGTATTTTAGGACACAAACCTCCGGGCAAAAGAGAAATACAAACATTAAAATTTGCTAGAAAACATAAACTTCCAGTTCAACTTCTACCAATGAGATTCGGAGGTAGACATCTTGTTGATATTTTTCCAAGTATGGATGGTTTAAGTTGGGATGACTTAAAAGCTGACCCAAGACAAGATTTATTAGTAGCTCATGATGAAATGGGTGTGCGAGGTAGATATTCCCACACAGGCGGAAATAAACTAAATCTTGAAATTCCTGATCCTCAATGGCTTGAAATGATGGGCGAGAGAAATAATGAAGAAGGAGATTATAGAATAGGAATGTGTCATCATACCTCCAAATGCGAATATTGTGCAGGTTGTGGAATATTAAAGCATGGATTTGTAAAACGAGTTACTAAGTCAACAAAAAGGCCAATAGTTCTTCCAACAAGTGATGCTATTGCTCCATCTAAAATAAAAAAAAGACAATCTAGAGAAGTTCGTTCAAGACCTCAAAAATCATCTAAAGGTCAGGGTGTAATCCCCGAGGAACATTACGAACCAATAACAACTGAAATAGAAAAATAAAGAAATAGAAAAAATTAATAAATTATTAAAAAATAAATAAAAAATTAACTAAGAGGCTTTACCTTCTCTTCTTCTTTCTTCCGCCTCTAGCCATTTTAGCTTCACATACATTACCTTTTCCATCAACATAGTAAAGATATCCTGGCTTTCTTTTAACAACAGCTTTTGCAATAACGCTTCCCATTTTTACCTCCTTTTTTTGAAATTATAAATATTACAGACGATACTCCTTTTTAAACCTTTCTCCGACGACGAGTGCTACTATATTATGGTATCGTCGGCTAATTGGTATTTCAATCAACTTGGAAAAATGCTTTTCAGGCATTTCATAGGGGCTCCAGGGCTTAACAATTTTCCACTTCACGACGGTATTTTTTTCATCAATCCACACAGCAATAAAATCAAAAAATACAAAAAATGAATGTATTGCCATAGGTTTCTTCATATCAAATAGTAAAACCTCAGCTTTTTCTCTTCTGGAAAACATAAGTCCACTAAATTTTCCAAAAAACCCAACTTTCCTGCATGGAATTTCAATACTTTCACCAGTCTGTAATTTTATCTTCATTTTTCTTCAGCTATATTTAAAAACTCTTCAGGAGCTAGTATTTTTATATTATTAAATTCTTTTAAATTTAGCAGATGTCGGTCGTAACTTAAAATATACTCTGCATTACCCTCAACTGCACACTCAAGAATAATGTTGTCATCAGAATCTTCTTTAACAATATCTAATTTTTGAAGAGATTTTACAATCATAGAATTAGAAATAACTTTTTGAACAATTTCATTAGCAATCAGATTTTTCATATTAACTTTTTCAATTATTTCATCAAAATTGATAGTTTCATAATATTCATTAATTATTTCCGGAGATAAAATTAAAGAAAACTTTCCTGAGTCTATCATCTTTAATATTTTAAATGAAACTCCAGTCCAGAATGTTCCAGAAACCAGAACATTAGTATCAAGAACTACCCTCATTTTTTGCTCTTTGTTTTTCTCTGAATCTATGAATTAAATCAGTAACCTCATCTTCTCTTATTTTTTTCTTCGCTTCTCTCAGGGGTTTTGTTATTTCTTCAAAGGTTTTCATATTAACTTTTTTAACAATTAAAGAGTCTCCACTAAGCACAAATAAAACCTTACTTCCTTCTTCTAATCCCATTTCTTCTCTAATATCATTAGGAATACAAACTTGTCCTCTAGTGCTTACTGTTGCCATTTCTATTTTTTCTGTCATTTTATTATTTATTTTAAAACAATGTAAGTTTTATCTTATTTACAAGATTTATCTTATTTATAAACTTTTCGCTTTTACCACCAAGGTTTACTTTTAGTTTTTTCTGCATCATTTACTAGACTATTCTCACCGTTTTTTGTTCTACTGAAAGTTCTATAGAGTTTATCAATATTACTATCACATACCCAGTCATGATGTTTAAATCCTCCGCCAAAAGTAAACGGAATATGCATTAATTCATGAATTATAACTTTAGTCTTTTGTTCTTCAGACATTTTATCGAATCTTTCAGAAATAAATTCAAGGGCATAATGAGGTTCACAACCTATTGTTTTTTGCATTAGCTTTCCAATAGTATGACATCTAGCAATTGTTCTACTAGAACTACTTCCTTTGCTTCTAAAACACTTAACCCTATCAAGCTTAACATGTGGAAAAAGCAATTTAGATATTTCCTCAGCTTGAGCCTGTAATCCAGAATCAAATGTATATTTTATTCCCATTTCATGAGCTTGTCCTCCACACTTCAAGAATCTTGTGTTCTGATTCTTGACAGCCGTCAGGAATTTTATTCCTGAGGAGCGAGTGCCAGAGAATTCTATGAATTCTCGCAGTATATGCTTTACCTCTTAAAGCATAAAATTTTATGTTAAGTTTATTTTGTTTCATATTTACCTCTTTTTATGATTATAAAAGAAAAACTAATCTAGTACAAAAACCTTGTCTTCTGAATCTATGCCGGATTTAATTTGAATTCTTGATTCAGGATGACCTAAATATTTAGCCAGCATTTCAATGACTTCTGCATTCATTTCTGGATGTGTTTTACTACCAACTCTAGCTAAAAATCTGCCATTTCCAAAATTCTCAATAGATCTTCGCATATTTCCCGGTTTTACCTTAACAACAACTTCTCGTATCATCTTAACAAATTAAAGCCTCCACAGATTCTTGTAGCATTAAGTCTCTTTCTTCAAAGAAAGTTAAAATTTTGTTATATCTACAATACTTCTCATCAGTATGATCAATCACTTCAACACCTCCTGGAAGAATTCCAGATTTCTCATTTGGACAACCCAAAACACCACCACAATGATATTTAAACAAGTTTATTGCAGGTTCTTTACTAAACAAATCTCTTGAAGCGATTATTACAATGCCTTCTTCATTGATACCAATAATCCTACCGGTAACATTTAATGCTAAATTTCTTCCAACATTACAACAATATCCATTCATTTTTAATACACTTTTATCCCCAATGTTGGGATAATCTCCTCTCTTAGCTGATTCTTCTAGACTCGGTTTAGTTACCATCTTTTTTATCTATCAATAACCTCAATTATTTTATACTTATTCCTTTATTTAAATATTTTTATATGTCAAGATGCATGATGTTCGGCATCTTGAGCATGTTCAAGAACTAAAAACCTCATAGTTCTTGACATTTTTTGATGGTACATTCATTATTTGTTAAAATCATTCAACAGATACTAGTTTTATCTTCGATGTCTTACCACTAATTATTTTAACTTTAGCATTATAATATTTAGATAAAGCCTTTATCACAGCAAGATTCGCTTTATTATCTTGAGGAGGTTCTTTAACACTTACAACCAACATTCCTTCTACTTTTTCATTATCAATCTTATTTTCAGAAGAATTTGGCTTTACCTTAATTTTAATTATCATGTCTATAAACATGACTCTGTACTTATAAATTTTACATATACAAATATTTTTATATCTAAATCTCAGATTTAGATTATGTTAAGAATTAAAGAATATTTAGAATGGGGGTTATATAGAGCATTTGGATATATTATTGGAGGGAGCAAATTTGCAGATCAGATGGTTAAAGATGATATAGCCTCAGCAGGAAATTACTTAAGGTTACTAAAAGAATCACATAGACTAGAAAATTTATTTTTACCATCAGTTTTCTCTAATGAAGAGGAAGCATTTTTGAGAAAACAATTTCAATACAAACAATACGATGCATTTTCACCTTTTTATACTTCATGTCGTTTAGAACATTGTAAAGATCTTAGAAAAGTCCATGACAAAGTTAGTTTATTTTTATCTAATTAAAGATTGGTAAATATTTAAATACTTTTTAGTTTAAAGTATAATATGGCCTGCAAAAATAATTGCCAAAGTTATAGAAGGTTAGTATCTAAATTAGAAGGTTCAATAACTACATCAGGAGTTCCGTATGTTCCTGAAACTTTTGAAAGTAGAGCTGAAGATTACTGTGCACAATGTAGATATGATGAAAGAGAAGGAACAGGATATAGAAGAACTAGATCATCTACCTTATAAGCATTATCCTGTTAAATCATCCATTGAATAACCCATTTGCCTTAATCTAACAAAAGCAGGAAAAACTAGTTTAAATATTTCTTCCCTTACTTCCAATTCCTGATATCTTTGCATTAGTCCAGTTAATTTTTCCATGTCAACATTTGTTTCTTGAAGAGCAGTATCTATATCAGCAAAAAATCCTCTAGGGGTTCTTCCATTTCTTGTAAACTGTGGGTCATCCAAATAATCACGCAATGTTACTCTTCTAGTCTCTCCAGGTAGATTAAGATGAAAATTACTAAAGTAATAATGCTCTCCCTTCTCTATGCGATCATCTGGAATTCTAGCTAAACGTTCTTTAATTTCAAGTCTAATATCTTCTTCAGTTATCATTTTATTCAATCTGATTGATTCAAAGAAATAATCCACTTTATAAATTTATCTAACCATAATCTCAATTCCATCGCGGTGTTTCAACTTATGATCCTTACCAACAGCTTGTTTTGTGTGAACATCAATTGCCTTAACAAAATTCTTTCCAATGTCAGTATGCAGACGATATGCAAACTCAAGAGCTGTTGTTCCAGGAGGAACCAAAAAACAATCTGGTAAGATATTTCCTTTGCTATCGGCCAGCTTGTTTACTCCTGCCGGAAATACTGCAAAATATTTTAGTAAATCAAAAACAGATTTATTTAATATATCCTGAACACCAGTAGAACCATAAACTTCAAGAACATTTTTTCTAATTAATTCCAAAGCTTCTTTTTGTTTTTCATTTAAATCTTTAATAATTTTAAAATCACTTTCTCCCGGAATATACTCAATCATTTCCGCCTTACTTGCCTCTCTCAAAGCTAATTCAGAATCTGCACTACACGGAATAATCATCAGTTCAGGATAAGCTTCTTTTAGTTTTTTCAAATTTTCAGCAGAATTAACTCTATCAATTTTATTGGCAGCTATAATCATTGGTTTTGTTCTGTGTCTTAATTCATGTGAAAAATTCATTATCTGGTCATCATCCCAGTTAGCTGGTTTTTCTGTATCATACCCCAGCTTTAAAACAACACTTTTAACATCTTCTTCACTTACCTTTAAACCAGAAAATTGTTTAGCAACAGCCTGAGCAAAGTTTTCTCCAGTTGTTTGAATTGTTCTTGAAAAAGTTTTCCAAACCTTCTTTAAAATTCCCACATACCATAAATCCAGTTCATTTTCCAGCATTTCAATATCCTGTACAGGATTGTAATCTTCCGTTGTCTTACCTTCAGCATCAGTCTCACCCGAAGCATCAACAATCTGAATAAACACATCTGCTTGCCTTAATTCATCTAAAAATTGATTTCCAAGACCTTTTCCTTCACTTGCTCCCTTAACAAGACCCGCAACATCCATTAAATCTACCGGAACAAACCTTTTATGATTAATACAATAACCTGTTCTAGGCATACACTGAGTATTAAACTCCTTGTCTATGCAGTCAATTTTAACAGAAGCCATTCCGTGATTAGGTTTTATAGTTGCAAAGGGGTAATTTGCAATTAAAATATTTGCCAGAGTTGCAGCTTTAAAAAACGTAGATTTTCCTGTGTTGGGCTTACCGACCAAACCGATTAACATTTTTTTATTCCATATATCCAGTTTAGATTAGTATTATCTATTATTTTAATTTTATTGTCTTTTATAAGTTTATGGATATGGTATCTAACTCCCTGGCGAGTCATGTTTATTCTATCTGCAATTTGATTAACTGATAATTCTTCATTTTTTAATATCTCTAAGATTAGATTATTATTTCCACTAATTCTTGAAATTGGACGATTAAAAATTTCAAAAGAACTTTTTATTCTTTCTCCCTTTATCCCTAAGTTAATAATAGGATACTTTTTATTTAAAATTAGATAGTCTTTGTATAACTTATTCATTCCCTCTCTAAGAATATAAACTCCAAAATAATCAGCCTCTTTAGAGTTTATTATTTTAGACTTATAACCTAAAATATTACAAATTTTATTTAAATCTTCAATAAGAAGTTTATTCTTTAGTTTAATTGATATTTGAGTTGAATCAATGTTTCCTTCATCAATTATAAATGCAACAAGAAACGCTAACAAACTATCTTTCCCTTTATTTAAAATTATACTGGGTAATCTTGCCCTCTCAGATAAAAAATCATTGATCGATAAATTATAGTATTTAAAGAATAATGTTGACAAAACAGGCGGGCAATATGGACGAGTTGACAAAAGAAAATAATCTTTTTTATATTTAATTTTTCCAAATACATTTTCTAATTTATGCACATAAGCTGATCTGTAAAAATCATTAAATTGTCTATATCCAAAATATGGTATACGGTTATTCTTAGGATTAATTACTGTTCCATCTCCAAAATGATGAGCTAAAAGCATATCAAATACTGGAGTAATAATTATGGGTAATTTAGGTTCCTCAATAAAGTTAACGCCTCCAGCAGTTTTATAAGAAACAATGTTCTTTTGTAACTCTTCTTTAGAAATATTTAAACTTAAACAAATTTTTAAAAAGATTTCCAATGGGACAAAAAACTCTTTAGTATAAGACTCTTTTAACAAATTTTTAAACGTGATAAATGGTATATTTTTATCATAAATAATCTTGTTATAAGCATCATTCTTTGTCTTAAATTTTAATGAGATAATATTATTTATCTTTTTAGTAAAATTAGTTCTTAACTTTATGTTTACTTTTTCTAGATTCCAGACATTAAATAATTCCATCAATATCTTATGGGAATAGCCTTTAAATATCTTTCCATAAATGTTTTCCCACAAGTCCAATTAACATTTTATCTTTAAGTTTATATGAAGTTTATTTTTATAAGTTTATGTGTAGGTCACATAGATTGTCTAGCAATAGGTTTATTAGGATTTAATAAATAAACATCGTTATTTACTCTAACAAAAATTCCACTTTCCACAAGTCTATCAATTTTTTGAAAAATTGCTCTAGCCCCAAGATCCTCTCTAGGATCAAGAATCTTTGGTAGTTGCTTACGTTCAACTGGACAGTCTACTCCACCATCAATATTTCCAAGTAACTCAACAACTCTTTCATAACTTAAGTCAAGTCTATTGTCTAACTGATCAGTGAGCTCTCTACTAAGATCTACAACATGTTCTGCAGCCCATTCAGAAAACGCTCTTTCTAAACAATGTCTAACCTCTCTAATATTTCTTGAATTTCCTAAAGGGTTCATTTTAACAAGTTTTCCAGGAAAGCTAAATATTGGTCTTGGAGCACTACAATAACCTACTAAAGAAACAAAAGTATTATTTGGATTACTTTTTATAGCTCTTTCAATTCTTGTTTTTAATTCTAAAGGATAGGAATCAATACTCTCTTGAACCGATTCAACATCTCCTCCAGTCACAAAGGTATAAACTCTTTGACCTTCAACAATCTGATGAGAATAAAATGTAACAAGACCATCTAAGTTATCTCTCTTTAACGTAAACATTCTATTTCCTTCAAAATCTTTCATTTTAACTCCAATTTTCGCCCTTTTTTGACTTTATCTGAGATATCTGAGCAAGCACAGAAAGCTCATCACCAGAAAGCAAATCTTTGTTTTCTTTGAATTTTCTAAATTGTTTTTCCGTTGTATTTGAATAAAGATAGTTTTTATCTTTTAAATGCCTATCAAATGTAACACCTGGCAAAGCAATGGCAACTTCCATTCCTTGAGTTGCTGTATCAACTGACTTATTTTCCGATTGAACATTTTTTACTCTTCCAATATCTTCTCCTTCTTCATCAATTAACTCCATTCCCGAGGCAAGTGTACCTGCAACAACTCTAACACCAAATATTGCCGGATTACTATTTCTAAATACATATTGAGGTAAAATTTCCAATTTAACTATCTTAGCCAGTTCCATTAGTCTATTTCTTTCAATTTCACGTGCCTTTTCATCTCTAAACTTTTGCACATTCTCAATTAGTTTGTAAATAACACTATCTGTTAACACCTTAACTCCATACAAATCTTTTACTTCCTCATCAATCACCACATTAAATCCCAAAACAATAGCATCAATTTCATCTATTTGTAAATTAGCCTTTGCAGCAAGAAGATCTGTTTTGTTAATATTGCCAATTCCTGCCTTAACAACCTCAATATTACTTTGTCTAAGCAAAACTAACATAGCTTCCAAACTTCCAAGTGAATCAGCCTTGATTATAACTCCCTTTTTATCCAGCTGAACATTTCCGCCAATTTCTTTTTTAAGTTCTTTATTAACTTCCTCTAAATTAGTATATGTTGTAAATGGCATACCTGGTAAAATATCAAATCTATCAGAGATTTGTATTCTTATTCCAGCTGCTGCACTAACCTCTTCAACCGGTGAGAACTTCATGGACATTGGTTGAATTTGATGAATTGCCTTAATTTTTGTAGATACTGGTTCATCAAATGTTGCAATGGCAATTTCATCACCAACAGATAATGTTCCATCATAAAGTATTGCTTCAATAAAATTCATCGCTTTTTCCTGCTTAATTTCTAAAATTACTCCCTTAGCTTTATTTCCAAGAGTTAACTGCTGTTTTAAAAATCTTTGAGATAATCCACACAAAACCATTAGCAGTTCAGGAATACCTTCTTTTGTTTTTGCCGAGCAAGGTATCAAAGCAATATGCTTAGTAAAGTCTGTTATTTTATAATATAAGTCAGGATCAATTCCATAGCTATTCAAAGCTCCAATTAAAGTATAAAGTTTTTCATCAAACTCCTGTCTTACATGTTGAGGTTGTCTTTCTATGTTTTCATTTAAAGCCTCAGAAATTTTACTCCACCCACCAATTCTGTCAATCTTATTTAAAGCAATAACAAATGGAGTTTTATTTGCCTTCATGATTTGAATAACTTCTGTTGTTTGAGGTTTAATTCCTTCATTTATATCAATAACAAGTATGGCCAGATCAGCCAAACTTCCTCCTCTTTTTCTAAGGTTATTAAATGCCGCATGTCCAGGAGTATCAATAAACAAAAAGCCAGGTATTTCAAGTTCAATTTTATTCTTTTCAATAAGCGGACATGATTTTTTCAAATATTCAGTTGTAAACCAAGTAAATGATATTTTTTGAGTAATGTTCCCTGCCTCACATTCAGCAACTGAGCTACATCTAATCGCATCAAGCAGGCTAGTCTTACCATGATCCACATGCCCAGCTACAGTTACTATTGGCTGCCTAATCTTAGATTTTTGTTCAGAGGTCATATAAAACATAATATCAAAGTGTTTTTAAAGTTTAACTAAGTGGCAGTATTAATAATGTGAAATGACTGGAAAAATAAATAACTAAAGAAATTCATAATGGTACTACAAGAAACAAATCTTAAATTAATGAATGATGCTCAAAGAAATATAGTTTTAACCCAATGGCAAAAACATCAGCATGAAAGCCATGAAGTAGACTATGATGTCAGTGGAGAGGGAGATATTTTAAAAGGGTTTGCAGTAGACAAAGGAGTCTGGGATCCATTCTTAGCTTCTGGAAGATATCATGCAAGGTTCTTATTTTACAATACTCGTCTTTTTTATGGAAAAACTGTGATAGAAATTGGTTCTGGAACAGGTCTACTTGGAATAGTAATGGCAAAATATGGTGCTAAAAAAGTTATCATGTCAGATATTACTCCCGAATCTGTAAAAAATACGATTAAGAATGTCAAAAAATTTAATCTAACAAATGTTAAAGTTATTGAAAGTGATTTATTTGAAGATATTCATGAAAAAGCAGATATGATTATCTGGAATATTCCATTTTTCCCAGGAAATCCTCCTAAAGGAGACACAATTTCTGCAAGTATGATTATGTCTCCAGAGTTATTTGAAAGATTCTTGTTAGATTCTAAGAAATATCTGAATCCGGGAGGAGTAGTTGTTGTTCCATCATATAGTCTTGGAGGAGACTTAACAAATCCAAGAATAGTTGGGGAAAGATTAGGTTATCATGTAAAAACTTCCTGGCAACATAACTCAATCAATGGTATCCAAAGAGGAATGTTATACATAGATGAATTAACTTTAAATAACAATTAAGCAAAATGCTTCTTTATATATTAAAAATTGTCTAAGAAAAACAATTTTTGAGGTGCTCAAGAACCAGAAGAATACACTAAAATTGATGGTTCTTGACATGATCCGGCACTAAATCATTATCCAAATAATAATCTCTTTTCTTTTTCGGCAAAGTTTTAAATTGATCTATAATTTTTCTACAGTTACTAGCACCACATTTACATTTGCAAGTCCACAAATAATCTTTGCCAATTATATCAGCATTATCATTCATTGTTGTTGAATAATCATAGCTTATTTCTTCACCATTTTTTATATCTCTCAAAGCAACCAACTCATTTTTTCCGCGTACAAACGCATTAGGATCACAGGAATGATTAATAGTTCTAGGCATTTCATCCAAATCAATGTACATTTCATCATCAATTTGAAAAATATCCGATCCCTCTTCCTCCTCTGTCTCGTCAACTCTCCTTATCATTTCATAAATATCCATTTCCTCGCCAGACATAAAGCAAATTCTCAGTCCTTTTTTTATATCGCGCGTTGCAAAAACCCCCTTGCCAGCAATTTTTGATTTTTTTATAGTTATCATACTCTCCTAAATATAGAAGTATTTTTAAATATTAACTAAGAAAGAATAAAATGAATAAACGTAATCTTTATGAATTTATTTTTGCAACAAGTACAATAGAAAGGTATGAAGATGGTCTTGCAGAGACAATCCAATTTCTACCAGATAATACTTTATTAAGAGAATATCGCTTAGGGATTAGAAGAAAAGAGTCAAGATTGATGATTATTGGAAGAGCTACTCCAAGTATAATAGACCTTCTTTCAATTGCGGGAGCAATTATTTCTGGAGAAGTTTTAGTTGCTGCAGGGGGAGTAATCTTAAGTGAATCATTAAGGGCAGGAGTTACATACCATCATCTAAGAAGTCTTTCAAATCTCAGAAAAAACACAACAGAATTAAAAATATCCTGGGATAAATCTGAAGAAGGCAGAATTCTAACAGGTGAAGATTTAGAAGAACTCCTTGAACCAGAAGATCAAGGAGATCAATGGAAAAGAGGAACAAGATATGACACTGATGAAGAAAGTGAATAACAAAACCCACTTTCACTACAATAATTCTTAAAAAGCATACTGATTTTTGCGATTAATGGCTGGAATTATAGCTAGAAAAGATTATCCCATTGAGAATTTTTCCAATATTCCAAGTATTGGTGGAAAGGTACTAGTCATAGGTATAGGTGGTGCAGGAATCCCGTCTGAGTCTAAAATTCTAAATGAAAACCTTAGAAAAGCATTAAACTATGTTCCCTATCTAAACACTTCTGCCGGACAAATTGACTATATAATGTTAACTCAAAAAGATAGTGCAGACCTAAGCCCCGAGGAGGTTGCAATGATTGCTAAAGTAATCTATGATTTGCAAAGCGATTATGACGGATTTGTAGTAATCTCGGGTTCAGATGCCATTGTTTACATAGCCTCTGCAACAGCATTTTCTCTAAACTGCCTTAATATTCCTGTAATCTTCATAGGAGCTAGACAAACTGCAAATAACATTGACTCAGACTTTAGATTAAATCTCCCAAATGCTATTAAAACTGCAGTGATGGGTTATAATGATGTTAACGCTCCAAGTATTGGTGAAACTGCAATACTATTTGATGACACCCTAACTCGAGCAACAGTCTCAGTAAGCAGGGGAACAAAAGTAAATAACCCCATTGAAAGTCCCAGACTCCCAAGATTGGCTGAAGTTGGTTGGACAGTTAAAACTGAAATAATTGCAAAAGCAAAACAGCCTCCACAAACAAATTACTCCTATAATATCAACAAAAATATTGCCTACTTTGATTTAGTTTCGCAAACTAACCTAGATAGTTTTGAAATTTTAGTTGAAGACTCAAACATTGATGGAATAATTATAGGAGCTTTTGGTGCAGGAAATATTCCCTCTGTGCTAATACCACTTATACACAAAGCAGTTCATGAAAAAGGAAAGATAGTTGCTGCAGTTACAAATTGTAAAAAAGGAAGCTCTGACATGGGGCTATATGATTGTGGAGCTCTAGCTGTTAAAGCAGGAACTATTTCTCTAGGACCAATGGTTAAACCTGCAGCAATAGAAAAAATGCGCTGGGCACTGAATAATGCTCGTGGAGAAGATAGAATCAAATATCAAAAAGATGTTGCAAGATTACTTTTAACAGAAGTAGCTGGAGAAATACCAACATTATATGCCAAATATGCAATAAACAAACTAAAAGAAACTTTTTTAAAAGAATCAATTCCTCTTGAAAAAATTTATAGAAAACCCGAACCAAGAACCTATAATCGTGAAATAAGCAGATACTGCATCTCTCCAGATTCTGAGTATAAAATTTTAGTTATCTGTATGGGCGGAACTTTTTTTCAAGAACCTAATCTTGAAGGATCTTTAGCCCCAACAAAAAGAACTTTGAAAGAGCTATTTGATAAAAAACTTGAAGGAATAAGTAAGTTAGCAAGTCTTGATTATTGTGAACTTGTTAATTTGGATAGTACTGAATTAGATCACAAGGATCGTGTTGAAGCTGCAAAGTTAATTGCAAAAAATATGGATAGGTATGATGGATTTATACTGCTCCATGGAACAGACACATTAGCCTTTACTGCCGGCGCTTTATCTTTTATGCTACAGGGATTGGAAAAAGATATAGTTTTAACCGGAGCACAAAAACCAGGTTTTGATTTTTCTGACTTTGATAGAAACTTTACAAATTCTGTTAAAGTTATTATTGAAAGGCTTAAACAAAAAAATAATAACCAAGTAAGAGCAGGAGTTAAGCTCGCTTTTGGAGATAAACTCATAACCGGAACAACAGTAACTAAGGAAGATGAACACGGATTAAATGCATTTGCTCCAATACCAAAACATGCTCTGGCAGGGGTACTTTGTAACCCTCTAGAACTCTACCATGTTGTGAAAACCCGAAAAAGACCTTTTACCCTTTTTACAGATTTTGATACCCAGGTTGCTTACTACGAATGTATTTGCGCTGGAGATTTAAAACAATTTGAAAGATTAATTGAAAATCCGAAAATTTCAGCCATTTTAATAGGAGGATTTGATGAAGGAAACATGCCACTTGAATTAAAATATTACATTGCAACAGCAGTCAACTCCTATGAAAAACCAATTGTATTTATTTCAAATACAGATTATGGAGTTGCTAAAACAACTTTAGAAGGGAGATTTGGAGAGTTTATCCGTGCCGGAGCAATTTCCCTAGCAGACATGACCAAAGGCGCAGCTTTTCAAAAATTACAGTTTTCACTAGGTCTTGCAAAAAAACAAAAAGACATTTACGGAAGAAAAAGAATTGAATTTATAAGAAGGGTACTACACACAAATCTTGCGGATGAAACATGTGAAGAAGAATGTAAAAAAGCAAATTTAGTTTATGCAGGGTTATTTACTGAAGATAAAACAAAAGAATTATTTTCAGAGGATGAAATATTTAATAGAATAACCAAAAGTTCAGAATATAATTTGCCTCTAGGGGAAAAAGAAGAATCTAAAGAAACCTAACTTTTATAAATCCAATAAGTCTAATCTATTCATGGCTGAAAAGAGTGTATTTAATCCATGGGAAGTTTCTGGTGATATTGACTATGATAAGCTTATTAGGGAATTTGGAACAAATCATATTCCAGAAAAGGTAAAAAAAAGATTTGAAAGGCTACATCCTTTGCTAAGAAGAGGAATTTACTTTTCACATAGAGACTTTGATAAATGGTTAGATAATCATGATAAGGGGAAAAAAGTCTCTGTAATCACCGGTCGCGGTCCATCTGAAAAAATGCACCTAGGACATCTTGTTCCTTTTTTAGTTGCAAAGTCTTTACAAGATGAATTCAATTGTGATGTCTTTATTCCAATATCAGATGATGAAAAATTCTTTGTTAAGCCTAATTTAACATTTGAACAATCCTTAGAATACTCAAAAGATAATATTCTAGATCTAATAGCTCTGGGATTTAAACCCGGTAAAACTTTCATCTATGAAGATTTTGTTTACACAGATATTTACAAGTATGCTGCACAAATTGCAAAGCGAATAACATATTCAACAGCTAAAGCTGCCTTTGGTTTAAAACCAGAAAATAACATTGGCTGGTCTTTTTATCCAGCAATGCAGGCAGCACATATTCTGTTTCCACAGTTTCACAAAGGAAAACATCTGAGTGTTGTTCCAGTAGGCATTGATCAAGATCCGTTTATAAGGTTAACACGCGATGTTGCCGAATTTCCAGAATTTAAGCTAGAAAAACCTGCAGCACTTCATGCTAAGTTTATCCCTGCACTAAATGGAGATCTAAAAATGTCATCATCTGGAGAAGGAATTATCTTTCTATCAGACTCTCCAAAAGAGGTTGAAAGAAAACTAAAAAAATACGCATTTAGCGGAGGAAGAGCTACAATTGAAGAGCATAGAAAGTTAGGCGGAAATCCAGATATTGATGTTTCTTTTCAATATCTAAAAATGTTTTTTGAGCAGGATGATAAAAAGCTCGCACAAATAGAAAATGATTACAAATCCGGAAAATTACTCACAGGTGAACTAAAAGATTACACAATAAAAAAGATAAATGCTTTCCTAGAAACACATCAAAAAAACAAAGAGTTAGCTAAAAAACAACTTGATAAGTTTTTGATGAAGAATAAATAGTTAATTTAATCCTATTTTGCACAGAATATTACAAAATCTGTATGCTTTAATACCAAATACAACAAATGAAGCTATAAATATGTCTATATAGCATTAAAAGTTACAAAATCTGTATGTTTTAATACCAAATAGGAAGATTTATAAACTATGAAACATTAGATATATTATGGTTACAAAATATGATATTTTTGAGATAGTCTATAAAAATAGGTCTTTGCTTAAACCCATTGAAGTAGTTAAAAGACTTAACAAAGATGAAAGAGAATATCATATAATTCATAGGTATATGAGGGAGCTCACAAAAGAAAACTTGTTAATAAAGAAAAAACAGGGTTTTCAGGCAGAAATATCTAAAAAAACTGAATTGCTTTATAACCTGATTCTTTACTGTATAAAAAACGGAATAAACTATAATTTTATTTTAGACAAAAATTTCGCACAATTTATCAGTAAAGCCTTGCAAAGAGAAGAGATTAATTTCAAAAATACAAATCTTAACCCAAGAACTGTAAAAAGATATATTGAAATTCTTGATAAATATGGGATGATACTTATTATATCAGAGAAACCATTAAGAGCAAAGATATTTTATAATGTTTTGCTTAATAATTTACTCATTTATTTTGAGTATAAACATCCAGTTATAACTGAAAGCTCAAAAAGTTATATTTATGAAATAAAAAAGGAATTGGATATCTATAAGAGATTAAGAAAAAAAGATGAAGCAAAATATAAAAAGATAATAAATGAATTTGAAATACCATTTATCTACCATAGCCTTTCTTTGGAAGGAAATCCAATAACACTGCCAGATACAATTAAGATTCTAAAAGATAAAATAATTCCTGCAAATTTAAAAACTACTGATGTTGATGAAGTAAAAAATTATCAAGAGGCATTGTTTCAAATGCTTAAGGATGCAACTGAAAGAAAGCCATTAAGCCTGCAATTAATCTTGGATTATCATAAGATTGCAATGAAACATCATTTGTATCTTGCTGGAAGTATAAGAAAGATTAATGTTTTTATTAAAGGCAATCTTAATTTTAAAGTCACAAATCCAGATAAGATTAGGGATGAACTTGAAAAATTGCTTGAAAAATATAATCAGTTTATTAAAAGAAAAAACCATGGTTTAGAAGAGATATTGAAATTTGCAGTTTACTTTCATAATGAATTTCAGCATATACATCCCTTTGAAGATGGAAACAGCAGGACAACAAGGTTAATTACATTTCATTTACTGCAATCTTTAAATATTCCTATATTTGATATTCCTTTTGGACTGCTTGATGAATATTTAAACTATACAAAAGGCTCAAAAAGCAGAGAAGATGCCAAACTGTTTCAAAGTCTTCAAAAGATAATTCTCTTTAATCTTAAAAAAATAAACAAGAAACTGTCAATGTAAGTTTTTGCTGAGGAATAAATAAGTTTATCCCTCTCCCTTTAACCCTGCTATTAGTTCTTTTAATCTCTCCTTACCATTTCTTACAATTAAATCTCCTTTTTTATAAGCTCTGTGATAATCAATACCTAATGATTTTAAAAGCTCTAGATCATGATAACTAAGAGTTGATGTCATAACCTGTACATTTGGTATCCTTGGGAAATAAATTCTTTTAAACGTACTATAAAATTTTGGTACAGTATTTCTATCAAATATTTCATTTCCTCCATTTACCTCTCTTTCATTCATATAACAAAGATCTAATAAAAGTCCCTTTGGTAAGGGCATTTCATTTTCTTTAAGTCTCATCAAAGCGTCAGAAGCATATTTAGGATGTTCATAATATTCAACTTCCAAGCCAGCCTCTTCAAACTTTGGTCTAAGATAATTTGGAAAATCCGGCTCATCATCAACCATATAAATTAAGGGTTTTCTTTCATTGGATGATATTAATCCAAGTTTTCCAGCAGCCACATCAATTTCAGCTAATCTCTCCATATCAACTCCATCATCCAGAGATAATTCTCTCAAAATGCGATATCTTTCAGGATCTGGTTCAAATTTTTTACTATGGCAATCTGCAAGATAACTAACCAAAGTAGAATACATTATCCCATTTCCAATTTCAGAGGGTTTAAGTTCATCTACCATCTTCATCTCCGTCCTCTTTAGTCAATTCTTCAAGTCGGCTCTTAGACTTTCGGAAATTAGTCAAAAGCTTGATCATAGTTGCAACACCATAAGTCTTATCTTTAGCAAAGGATAATTGTTTTAAACGATAAGCATTTACTTCTTCTTCACTCTTCAATTCTCTAATATCAGTTTGTTGGTTCATTTTACTCTCCCATTTCAACATAACCTGGATCACCGGGTTCTGGAAATCTCGCTGATCTAATAATTTCTCCAGCTTGTTCAAGAATTTCTTTTTTGGTTCCAGAAATAAGTATAACATTCGGATTAGTTCTAGCTAGTTCAGCCCAACAAGCTAATTCAAGCTCAAGTCTTCTTTGCTTAAACCTCTCTGCTTGATCAGGATTACGTTTCATGTCTTTTACAGCTTCTTGATACCCCATTTCTACAAATTCAAGTGCATTAGCTAAACCAATGTCTGTTCCTTTTCGAGCATGATATCTAACAACACTCTCTACTACTTGATAATTTCTTGCACCAAGCATTTCCCTGTATTCTTCTAATTTTCTAATCATTTTAATCATCCCTCTCTTCCATAGTCTCTTATTAAACACTTGTCCTCCTAGCAGAGGACTACAATAAAAAGATTTATAATCCTGTAAATTAACCCTAATGGATGGAAGAAAAATTACTTCAAGACATTGGCTTGACCAATAGCGAAACAGCAGTTTACACTGCTCTGCTTAAATCCGGTTCTGTTAAAGTTGGAACTTTGATTAAAGAACTATCACTTCATAGAAGCCGTGTTTATGAAGCCATAAATCGTCTCATAGACAAAGGTCTTGTTTCCTATATTATTAAAAATAATATTAAGTATTTTCAGGCTTCTGATCCAGAAAAACTATTAAGTTATATTGAAGAGCAAAAAGAAAAACTAAATGAAAAAGAAAAATCAATAAAAAGTATCATTCCCGAGCTAAAAAAGCAAATTCCTAATTTAATGCCTCAGGCAGAAGCACATGTTCTCTATGGAAAAGAAGGATTCAAGACAATGAGAAAAGATGTTCTAAAACAAAAACAAACACTTTATCTAATCGGAGCTATTGGAAAAGAAGATACAGCAGTTCAATACTTCTTTCCAACATTTAATAAATTAAGAATCAAATCAAAAATAAAAATGAAAGTGCTTTACGATGCTGAAGTTAAAGACAAGCCAATTACAAAACTGGAATTAATGGATACTAAGTTCATGCCTAAGGATTATTCAAGTCCTGCAGTAATAAATGTCTATGGAGATCGAGTTGTTAACGTGCTTTGGCAAGGTGAAACTCCAATATGTTTCATGATAATTAACAAACAAATAGCTGATTCTTATAGAAAATTGTTTGAATTATTGTGGAGGGTTGCTAAATAATAACTAACTTTATCTCCACTCTAATCCTTTTCCAAAAAATTCTTGATAGGTTACATTGCCCGTTTCATCAGTAAGCTGTAATCCTTGTGGATGCAATATTGTACCAGCTGGTTGAGTAGCATAATCTCTAAGACCATAACAATACACTACAACTCCTGGTTGTTGTCGATCTAAAAGTTTTCTATGAATTGTTTTTGTAGCACTACCCGGAATTACAAACTCAATTTCACTATCATAAGGTTGACCTACAAGCTCTCCATTTGCTAAAGCCAATAAATGCATTTCTGTAGCGCCTAGCCTTAATTTTCCTTTCATGTTTTTACATAAACCAAAATATTTTCTTCCATCTGAGAAATCTTCAATTGATCTTACACTTCCAGTTGCAGAAGAAATAAATCTAGGATTTTGTTGCGATTGAAGAACAGCTTGCAAATTAAGTCCAGTAGTTCCCCATTCTTGAAGTAGACTTCTCAATCTACTTTCACTTAAATCTTTTCTAATGTATAATCTTGGTGTTTTCATTTTAATTTCCTAATACTTACACTAATACTCCATAATATGCCCTTTATAAATTCTTTTACCCGGAGATGTCCGGTAGATTAGAGAGAATAAGTTTTAACCAGTAATTAATTTAGGCAAAGCAAAAAATCGAGTTATCTCTCTTTGGCCTTTATACTTTCCAAAAGTTATTACATATCCTACTTTTGTGGCATATGGAGCTTTTATTTTATCCCAAGTTTGAGGATCAGCATAAGGTTCTGTTAAGAAATGAGTTACAGGGGTTCCAGCCCCATCAACTACTCTTTGAAAAGCAGTATTCCATGCAACTTCCCACGCCTTTCTAACATCCGGATCTCTTTCAACATCCCCCAAGGGATTAAGATAAACTCCATGAGTTCCATTCTTCGGATTAACCGGACTGTATTGACCAGGTTCAGTAATAACTTGTTCAATAGTTTGGCCGGTTAACTTACTTCTATTTATAACAGTATCGCCAACTAATTCCATAAAAGTTGGTTTAGCTTTGTCACCATAATAACCTCTTGCTTCAGGCATCAAAATTCTAGCAAGTTTATGGACTTCCGATCCTTCATCAGGTTTTAATTTCTGAGGTTCATTATATTCAACTGGATCGAACTCATAGTCCTTATAACCTTTAAGTTTTAAGTTTCCAGCTTCATCTTTACTTTTATCATCAAAAACTGGAGGTTTTTCTCCAGGAAGCATAACCATTTTATCCCATTCTTCTTGAGTTGGACGTTCAAAACCAATAGCTGCACCATTTGCTCTTCCAGTATAACCAATAGCTAAAGCAGATGCAGCTAAAGCTAAGAAATTTCTTCTGTTCATAGATACTGTATTTCTTTGATATCTGTCCATTTTTTACTTCTTAATTTTAGTGAAATTTATTAAAATCCCCAAACTGAAATTACCTACTATTCAACCAGTTATATATAAGCTTTTTGGTATTATCTTCCATATTCTAAAAGATCTCAAAAGTTCAAAAACAAGTTTAAACAGTTTATAATTACATTTTCAGACAACATTTATAAATCTCATATCTTTTAAGAGAGCATGAAACTCCTAACACTACATTGCGATTATATTAAGTTCAAGCCGGTAAAAAAAGCGATTAAAGAGCCAGAAGAACTTACAAAAGAAAGAGAAAAAGAAAAAAAAGTTGAAGAAGTTTTAGCTGTTTTTACAGCAGTTGAAAAACAAGATGAAACTAATCCTAAGGCACTATCCGAATTAGTGAGAAACGTTAAAGAAATTGCAAAACAAATTGGTACTAAAAAGATTGTTCTCTATCCCTATGCTCACCTATCCTCAAGTCTTTCTTCACCAGATTTTGCTCTCAGAACCCTAAAATCTGCAGAAGCTGAATTAAAAAAAGAAAAATATGATGTCGAACGCGCTCCCTTTGGTTATTACAAAGAATTTGAATTAAAATGTAAAGGCCATCCGCTAAGCGAACTAAGCCGAGAAATAAGATTAGAAACTGAAGATGTTAAGGGAATTTATTTTACAAAAGGAAAACCAACTAAAGAAGATCAGTACGATCCAAAGCAACTATTAAGACAAATTTCAAAATCAAAATTAGATACCTCTAAACTAGCAGAAAATGACCATAGAATTATTGGTCAAAAACAAGATTTATTTAGTTTTAATGAAGTTGCACCCGGAATGGTTTTTTGGCATAATAATGGTTTAGTTATTTACAATGAACTAGTAGACTATTGGAGAGAAGAACATAGAAAAGCAGGTTATGAAGAAATATCAACTCCTCAGATTATGGATAAAAAACTCTGGCAAATCTCAGGCCACTGGGAAAAGTACAAGGAAAATATATTTTTAACAGAATATGAAGGTAGATCATTTGCAGTAAAACCAATGAACTGCCCAGGAGGAATGTTAGTTTACAAAACAAAACCAAAATCCTACAAAGATCTACCCTTAAAAGTTGCTGAATTGGGAGTTGTACATCGTCAAGAATTATCAGGAGTTCTTGGAGGATTATTTAGAGTTATTAAGTTTACTCAAGATGATGCCCATATTTTTTGCACAGAAGAACAGATGGAAGAAGAAATCTTTGCAATAATTGAATTAATTGATAAATTCTTTAAAAAGTTTAATTTAAAATTTGACCATGTTGAACTTTCCACACGTCCAGAAAAACGAATTGGAGATGATAAAGTCTGGGATAAAGCAGAAGCAGCACTTGAAAATGTTTTGAAAAAGAAAAAAATGATATACAAAATAAATAAAGGAGATGGGGCATTTTACGGACCAAAAATAGATTTTCATGTTAAAGACTCACTAAATAGAACCTGGCAATGTTCAACAATACAGGTAGATTTTGCAATGCCCGAAAGATTTGAACTAGAATATAATGATAAAAATAACAAGTCACAAGTTCCAGTAATGTTACATAGAGTTATTTACGGAAGTATAGAAAGATTTATTGGTGTTCTGCTGGAACACACAAACGGTGCACTACCAACATGGTTATCTCCAATTCAAGTTAGAGTAGTTAATTTCACAGATAGAAATACGCCTACCTGTGAAAAACTAATCACCAAACTAAAAGAAAAAGACATAAGAGTCGACTCTGATCTAACAAGCGTGCCATTACCAGGTAAAATTAGAAATGCGGAACTAATGAGAATACCCTACATAATTGTCATAGGTGATAAAGAAGAAAAAGAAAACAAGATCGCAGTAAGAAGACGTGAAGATAAAAAAATCGCTCAAGAAAGTATAGAAAGCTTTATTAAAGATCTTGAACAAGAAATTAAAGACAGAAAATGACATATATTGTTATAGACCAACGATCAAAAAAACATCTTTTAGGTGTTACCCATGGAAAAGCTACTTGGGGAGGTAGTGAAGATATGATTGCTTATGAAATAAGTGAAACACCATTATGTGCTAATTTTGATACTAAAAAGGGTGCTAGAAATGCTGTTAGGGGTATAGAAAGAAGTGTTGATGCCCAAAATCAACCAATGGAAGCTATGCCAAGTATAATACGCTATTAAATGTTTAACATTCATAAACATAAAATTTAAAAAAGAGGAAAAATGAAAATACAACCATACATAACAAAGTTGAACAAATCACCAACTTTTAAGAAATTCTTAGATAAAAACCCAAATGCCTATCTAGCAGCAGGTTTTTTTGTTCTAGAGTTAGATACTAAAAAAATTATGCATCAGTTAGACTACTTTATTCCATCAAACAAAAAAATGGCTACATTTATTTTAGATGGAAGAATCCAAACTAAAGAATCAGAAGCAGCAAATCAAACAATACCTAAAAAAATTGATCAAAAAGTTTGTCTAGACCTAGATATAATAAAGGGAATTGTTGAAGATGAAATGAAGAATAATACAGTAACATCAAAATTAAATAAAATAATTGCAGTTTTACAAATTATTGATGGAAAGCTAGTATGGAATTTAAATTGCATAACAAATGATATGGGCGTAGTTAAAGTTCATCTCGATGATAAAACTCACTCAGTTCTAAAGTTTGAAAAGATAAATCTCTTTGATATTGTAAAAAAATTATAAATAATCCATTTTTACAGCAGTTAATCCAACTTTTTTTGATTCATTAACTAAAGGAATTACATCTCCTACCCATTCTAAAATCACAACTCTAGAATGTCCCATTGGCTTGAAAGACTCTGAACTAAAAACTGTCTCAAAACTGCCTTGAAACGGTCTAATTCCCTTAGGCAAAATAACTACACTTCCAGAAGATTCATTAAACCCTCTTTTAAAATAAATAACCCTACCCATTTCTCCTGGTTCAAAATGTTCATTTATTTCATCTAGGGTAGGATAATCTTCAGCCCTTGTCCAATGTTTGTCCCAAATACTATATAAAAAATAATCCTGAGGTGAGATGCCTCTAAATTCCAGAGGATAATTCCTAGCAATAAAATTTCCCCTAGGAGAAAAACCAGCATTTTGTCTAAAATTAAACCTTACTAAGCACGGTTTATTTTGTCGGTGCATAGCTCTGTGAACTTGTACACGACCTCCATAATTGGGATAATTTAAAACTACTCCCCAACAAATATTTGAGCCCTCTTTTACAGGTTGTCTAATCAAAACGACTTCAAGTCTTCCTTCAAGTCCCGTTTCAAGAGTTCTTCCAAGGGGTTCCATAGCACTAAAGCATATCTTAGAATTATAAACCTTACTATCTTTCAAAGAAACTATAAATCATCACGAGATTTTATTGAATTAAAATAGTCCAGCGGTTCAATTTTAACAGGTAAAAGTCCACATTCCCATGCAGCTTCAGTTAATTTTTCAACTAAATCATCACTTTCAAGTAAAATAAACCTTGAACCTTTTTTTGGGTCGGGTAGTCTACTTTTAATTACACCTCTGAGTTTATACCATTCAGAACGCACAGCACCATGAACAACCTGGATTATCTTATTATTTCTTAAACAATAATGTACCTTGCCTAAAGAACCTGCACCAAAATGTTGATTTATTTCAAAAATCGTAGGAATTCTACATTCAGTCTTCCAGTTCCTATTCCAAAAACCATAAAAAAAATAGTTCTCTGATGGCCAACCTTGGAACTTAGTTGGTATGTTTAAGGAGATGGGCATTGCAGGAGGAGCTAAATTTGGTTTTGGTGAATGATAACAAAATTGTACAAGACATTGAAATTTACCCAAAACATCTGGAAGATGATCAATTCTTCTCACAATAAACGCTGGATTATCCGGGCAATTTGTTAAATCACTTAGGTGTCCTATAGCACATCCAGAGCTATTTTTACCAACAACATCAACTACTTCAAGTCGACCACATAAATTTTCGTACATGTAACCACTCATACCCAGTCATTTTATAAACCTTTTCACTGATTATAAACTTACTAAGAAGCTTTTTGATACAACTTAATTACCCTATAATTCTGCATTTCAGCTTGCTTTTTAACAGGAAGAAACTCGCAGGAATTTTCAGCAAGTACTACATTACATTTTCCAGGATTTCTAAAAAAGAAATTTTTAAGTAAATAACTTAGACTGCCCTTAGCATATTCAATTCCTCTTTTTGTTATAACAACTCTTCCATGAACTCTATCAGAATCAAATTCAAAATATAAAACTCTTCCTAATTCTCCTATAGAATAATACTGACCTATTTCTTCATGTGATGGAAATCTCTTTTGCTTTTTCCAAGATTCTTTCCAAACACCAAAAAGCAAACAATCACTAGAATCAGCACTAAAACTTTTTTCTTGAGCTATTGGGCTTAAAAAATTTGCAAATGGAGGCATATTTGCATGAGTTTTTTCGGCGTCAAATCTTGCTAAACAGTATCTTCCAATATAATCATTTGCTCCAATAACTGAAACAACATCTTTACAAAGTGGCCAGTCCAATACTATACCTAAAGGCATGCCTGATCTTGAAATTTCAATTAATTTAACCTTTTCAATTCTTCCTTCTAGCCCAGTTTCAAGTCTTCCAGCTTCATTAGATTCCATAAAGATCTTCACATTCAAGTCCATTATAAACCTTTTTATATCTCAAAAAGATTGTATAATCATGAAAAAGAGGTTGAGATGCTATAGAAAAGGCGTCTTTATTGTTGTTTATAGAAAAACAAATCAAGGAGTTAGTTTTCTTTTGCTAAAAAGAAAACTTCACTGGAAAGGTTGGGAATTTCCAAAAGGAGGAATTGAGAAAAATGAAACAACAATCCAGGCAGTTAAACGTGAGCTAAAAGAAGAATCCGGATTAAAACCAATTAAACTTAAAGCATACAAAATAACTGGAAGCTATCTTTACGATAAAAAAACCTGCCAGGATAGAAAACCATACTGTGGACAAAGCTATAAATTATATTTAGTAGAAGTAAATTCAGATTCAGCTAAAATTAAACTTGATAAAAAAGAACATTCAGCATTCAAGTGGGTCAGCTTTGAAAAAGCAAATAAACTACTAACCTGGCCAAATCAAAAAAGAGCTCTGAAGATTATAAATGAGTGTTAGACTAAAAGTTATTTGCTTAAATACATTAACCAATAAACTTAAAATATACAAATTTGCTAATAACTCATGAAAAACATACCAAAACATGTTGCAATAATAATTGATGGTAATAGAAGATTTGCTAAAAAGTTAAATCTAAAAAATTATCGGGGCCATGAACATGGAAGAGATAAAGTTGAAAAATTGCTTGAATATTCAAAGGAGTTAGGAATTAAAGAGTTAACAATTTATGCACTTTCTATAGAAAATATAAAAAATAGGTCAAAACTAGAGTTAAATCATTTATTTAGAATTCTTAGCGCTAGCTTAAATAATCTGGATAAGAAACGGGTTACTAAGGAAGGGGTAAAAATTAGATTTATTGGAGATCTAAATTTAATTCCAAATAGTTTAAAAGAGCAATGTGAAAAATTGCAAAAAGATACAAATAATAATAAGTTTATTGTAAACTTTGCCATAGGATATGGAGGAAGACAGGAGATTGTTGAATCTTTTAAAAAAATAGTTCTAAAGGGGATCAATGCTGATGAGATTAATGAAGAATTAATAAAAGAAAACTTGAATCTTTCTGATGAACCTGATTTAATTATAAGAACTGGAGGGGAAATTAGAACTTCAAATTTCCTACCTTGGCAGTCAGTTTACTCTGAATGGATTTTTCTAAATAAACTCTGGCCAGAATTTGAAAAGCAAGATTTAATTGACTGCATTGAAGAATTTAACAAAAGAAAAAGAAATTTCGGAAAATAAAACTCTCTCAAAAGTATCTAAATGTTACCTAAAAAATAGGTACAATTAAAGTTAAATAGTTAAAAATAATCCTTATTTCTTCTAGACATATAAAAGAGGTAAAAATGGTAGACATAATTGTAAATGAAGAATTTGAAGATGAAGATCTTGCTATCTTTGACAGAATAAAAAATAAAGAATTTGAAAACCCTAACTTTTTCAAACTTAAGGTAAAAGCTGAAGAAATCTCAAAAGAAACTCAAATTGACAGTCTTATCTCCTATAATCAAATAAAAAAGAATCTAGAATTTGAACTTCCACATCAAAGAGATGGAGCTCTTAAAATTCTAAAGGATATGAATTGTACAGCTCTACTAGCAGATGAAGTGGGTTTAGGAAAAACAATCACCACTGGAATGGTAATCAAAGAAGCAATCGCAAGAGGTTTTGTAAAAAGGGCTTTAGTACTAACACCTCCCTCTTTAGTTGACCAGTGGGTTGCTGAACTAAAAGAGAAATTTAATCTTTCATTTAAAATAATTGAAAATGAAAATGATTGGGATACTGCTGATCTAGCAATTGCATCAATTGACCGAGTAAAAATATTTAATAAAACATCAAATAAATTTAGGCATGAAAAGGCACATAATATCTCCTGGGATCTTTTGATTGTTGATGAAGCTCACAAACTAAAGGATAAAAGCACAGTTCGTTGGGAATTTGTAGATAAAATACAAAAAAAGCGTTTTCTTATTTTAACAGCCACACCATTTCAAAATGACCTATTGGAGTTATATAGCCTTCTTCATTTGTTAAAAAAAGGTCATTTAGGAACAATAAAAGAATTTAGAAATAAATTTTTATTCAAAGGAAACAAAAGAAAGCCACTAAATCCCCAAGATCTAAAGAGAAAACTTGATGAAGTTATGATTCGTAGAAGAAGAGATGAAACAATTGTTAAATACAAAAAAAGAATACCTCGCATAGAAGCAGTTAAACTTTCATCAGAAGAATTAGAAATATATAATGAAACATGTGATCTATTAAAAACAAAATATTTCTCAAATACTGGTCATCAAATAAATGGAAAGTTGTTAATTTTCTCAATTTTACCAAAAATTACCAGCTCATCAAGATCAGCCATTGAGTCTCTCACACGGATTGTAGAAGATGAGCGTTACCACAGAGACACAAGAGAAATTGCTCAAAAGATACTTGATAAATACAAGGCACTTAAAAAAGATTCAAAGATAGAAAAGATTGTTGAAATTGTTAACAACATCTTCAGAGAAGATAAAAACGCCAAAATTCTTATTTACACAAGACACCCGGTAACTCTAAGATACATTTCAGAAAAGCTAAGACCTATGGGTTACAAAATTGTTGAGTTTGTCGGAGGTCTTGAAAGAGAAGAAAAAACCGAAATAATAAAAGAATTCAAAGAAAATGCTCAGATAATGATTAGCACAGAAACTGGTTCTGAAGGACTTAATTTTCAATTTTGCAATAACCTCATCAACTATGACTTACCCTGGAATCCCATGGCTGTAGAACAAAGAATTGGTCGGCTTGATAGAATTGGTCAAAAAAGAGATATGAACATTTTTAGTTTAGCTACAAAAGACACAATGGAGGAACATGTTGTAGATTTAATAATTAACAAAATGTGCTGCATTGGGTTAGTTATTGGGGAACTTCCAATAATTCTTTTTAATCTAGGTCTTGACGAAAAAGGAGATCTAGGAATGAATAAAATTGAAGAAATGCTTATGAATGCCTTCCTAGAGTCTAAGAACAATCTTGATGTATTTGCAGCAGATGTGGGAAAAATAGCCAGCCTAATAAGAAAGGGCATAGATGAATATCAACAATCAAAGGAAAATACCTCAAAGGTTCTGGATAAATCATTAACAGAGGTGAAAAATGTCTGATAGTATTAAAGAATTTACAATTAGCTTTTTTAGCAACCTTCAGGCTAAAATTGAAGAAAAAGAAGGATACATTTTAGTTAGTAATGTTTCAAAAGATTTTGAAGACTATATAGAAAAGAAGTCGCCCTATTGCCTAATCTTTAATCCAGATTTGCAAATTGAAGGGGGAGAACTAATGACTAAAGGTAGTTTCATGCTAAGGGTAATGATGGATTATCTTGAGAATAAAGGGCAAACAACCCTTCTTAATTTAATCTTTGATTTTGATTCTAGAAGTGAGATAGATAAAAATTACAAATTAAAAAATTGTGAGATTTTTAGTTCAAAAATGGAAAAAAAAGATAATTTTATTATCAGGTTCACATTTCAAACCGTTTTTCAATACCTCAATGAAAAGGAAAAGATTGTACAATCGATATACACCTCAAACGGCCAAATAATCAATTTTGAACTTGAAAAGTATAACTCAAAAGAAGGTGAAAATAATCAAAGTTCTCTAAAAGAAATAAAACAAGAGTATCTTCTAGCCAAAGAACAAGTGAAATCTCTTCTTCAAACGAAAAAACAAAAGATCGAAGAGCATCTATCAAAAAAGTTAGACAAAGAAATAGAAAGAATAAAGAGTCATTATTCTCACCAAATTTTAGAATTGGAAGAAAAATCAGAAGAAGATAAAAAGCATTTATTTGAACTAGAAAATCAATTAACAGATCAAAATGCGAATACAAATAAACTTCAATCAAAAATTGAAAAAACAAAACAAAACATAGAAAAATTTCAAAAGAGTGAAGAAAAAGATAAGCTAGTAATGGAAGAAAAGTTTTTTATTAATGATGAAATCCATAAGCATAGCCTAAACATTAGCACTAAACTTATTAATACTACAATAATCTCCTATCCAAAAGCAAAATTTGAGTTTGTTTTAAAAAATAAAAATATCCATAGAAATATAATTCTTAATTTTAATCCGGTAAACAATAGTCTAGACAAAATCTTCTGTGATTCCTGTAAAAATGAAATAAACAATATTTATCTATGTAATTCTGGCCACCTTTCCTGTGCAAATTGTTTAACCGTTTGTGGTGAATGTAGAGAAGAGGTATGTAAATCTTGTCAATTGGAAACTTGCAACAGCTGCTACAAAACAATATGTAAAAAGTGTTCTGCCAAATGCCTAAAATGTGGAAAATATTACTGCAGATCACACATAAAAACCGATCCAATAACTAAACGAGAAATGTGTGTTAAATGTCTAAGACCTTGCAGTTCATGTAACCAATTCTATTCAACTGAATCAATGGTAAACTGTTCTCTATGTAATAAGGAAATATGTCCGAATTGCGCTAAAAAGAATATCTTCAATGGTAAGCTAATTTGTCTGCAATGTACTGCGAGATGTCCCACCTGTGGCAACAATATGCCAAAAAGTGAATTTAAACGCTGTCCAGATTGTAAATCTCCAAACTGCAACTATTCAGGTAAGTGTCTGCAATGCAGAAGACAAATGTGCCTTAAAATGAATATTACTAGATCATCAAAGAGTTTATAAATCTCTAAATCTATTTTTTATCATGGAAAAAGACATTGGAAAGCTAAAAAAGAATGATATAACTGATATTATTGTAAGAATTGATGACTTTGGTGGTAAAACAGGCGTAACAATAAGGGAATTCACAACCTCTGACAAATACACTGGCTTTACAAAATCAGGAACAAGAATCCCAGCAGAAAAATTCAAGGAATTTAAGGATATGATTAATTCCATAGATGATTCTGACTTAGAGTCTTCTCCAGCAGCAAGTCCTAAATCTAATGATGAAGATCAAGATCTTGATGATTATTAAAAGTTAATAATAATTTATTTCTCAACAATAAAAATCAGATTCATCTTATCACTAATCTCCCTAACAATCTTAAAACCAATATTTTCAAGTAATTTTTTCAATTCTTCTCTTTCATAAAGATAATAATATCTCTGGTAAACATTTCCATTAAACTTCCAAGGCATAAATATTTCCTTGCTAGTTTCATCCTTAAATTTATCAGATTTCTTATTGCTCAAATTGGTTGGATTGTCCAATTTGAGGCTTAGAGAATCCTTCCCAAATCGCCGTAATAAGGATTCTCTATTCCAAACACTCACAACCATTTGTCCATCTTTTTTCAAAGTTCTGTAAATCTCTTCCAAGGCAATTATTCTTTTTTTAGCAGTTTCAATGCAATGAAGTGTAGAAATAAACAAACAAACATCAAAAAATTCATCCTTAAAGGGCAATTTCTCAGACTTTATCTGCTGTAAATCAACCTCTATCTTATTCTTTTTAGCATTTTCTTCAGCATATTTCAATTGTTGAAGTGAAAAATCAACACCATAAAACATCAAACCCTCTTGTTTAACAAAATTCCTACCACTTCCACAACCATAATCTAAAATCTTTACATTTCCCCCCTTAAACTCTTCCAAAAGTTTCACAACATAACCCAGAGGTTTTTGCCTATATTCCTTCCATAAATCTGATATCGAATCCCAAACTTTGCTTTGTTCCATCAATTCTCCAAGAAAATGTTATTTTTAATGTTTTACCCTAAAGTGAAATGCCAAAAATTTAATTTTTTACCTTTCTCTCAATCTTCTAATAACTTCATAACATTTCATTCTAGGAGCAACCACTCTTTGCTGCTCTCTTTCTAATAAGTTAAAATAATCGAGAGCAAACTGCCTGCTTTCATCTGATGACAATTGCAAAACTAAAACTTCTGGTTCTCTCCTTCTTTGTGAAAGACAAAGAATATTTCCTTCGAGTTTCCAACTATATGATAATCTATTATTGCCATCATTAAAATCCGATAATCTTAACCAAATTAACTGTTCATTAAATTCATCAGGTGATAAAGGAAGTCTATTTTTTAATAAACCCAACTCTTCTATTAACATTTCTAATGCACTATCCAATATTATTTCTCCATCTCCAGCTATCAATGGTATTTCTAAATTATCAAAAATATCTCTTTTCTCAACTTGAAGGTTATGCAACCAAGGCACAAATGGAAATTTATCAGTATAATTATACCCAAAGTTGAAAGCTACTTCATCACTTTTTTTAAGAACCACATCTCCATGATGACTTAACCCAAAATCATATTTTGTTTCAGCACCCATAATATCATCTAGATGTTATATTTAAAAGCATTTTTATATCACAAAATAGATATAATTCTATAAAAATGAAACTTCCAAACAAAAACGAGATCAGAAAGCCAACAAAAACACTTTCTGGTGTGACTCCAATAGCCGTAATGATCAAACCGCAAAAATGCAAGCACGGAGTCTGTAGATATTGTCCTAGCCTAAATGTACCCCAATCATATACTCCTCTAAGCCCTCCAGTTCTAAGGGCTAAAATACTAAAGTACAATGCTCACGAACAAGTTCTTTCAAGATTAAAAGCATTTAGCCTAATGAATCATCCAACAGATAAAATTGAACTAATTATAATGGGTGGAACTTTTCTTTCCTATTCAAAAAAATATCAATATAATTTTATTAAACAATGCTATGATGCACTTAATAATAAAATCTCAAAAAATTTAGAGCAAGCTAAAAAACTAAATGAAAAAGCAAAGCATCGTTGTGTTGCGTTATGCATAGAAACCCGTCCAGACTTTGCAACATCTAAACAAATTCAACAATGTTTAGATTTTGGAGCAACCCGTGTAGAACTAGGAGTTCAAGCAATTGATGATCAAATATACAAAAAAGTTAACAGAGGCCATACAGTTAAAGATGTAATTCTTGCAACAAAACGTCTTAAGGATGCCGGATTTAAGGTAGGTTATCATATCATGCCCGGCCTTCCGGGAAGCAATCCTCAAAAAGATCTAGAGATGTTTAATCAAATCTTCACAGATCAACAATTTAAACCAGACCAAATAAAAATTTATCCGTGTCAGGTTATCAAAGGCTCAATTCTTGAAAAAGATTTTAAACAAGGAAAATACCAACCATATTCTGAAAGCCAAATTAAATCTTTAATCATTGAAATGTTTAAGCTAATTCCAAACTACTGCCGTACAATGAGAGTAATGAGAGAACTTGCCCCAGATTACATCATTGCAGGCACAAGTAGAATTGATCTAAGAAAAGATATAGAAGAAGAAATAAGAAAAAACAAGTTAGAGTTAGAAGAAATAAGATTCAGAGAAATAGGCTTTGCTAAACAATATCATAAAAGCATTTCACCTAAAATATCCATAAAGAAAACAATCTACCAAGCAAGCGATGGAATTGAAATATTCATAGAAGCAATAAACAACCAAAATGTTCTTTTTGGACTTCTAAGACTAAGAATTCCAAGCAATTTAGACAAACCAACAATAACTGAGCTAAAAAACTGTGCAATTATCAGAGAACTTCATGTTTATGGAAAAACTCTAGCAATTGGAAAGAGAACAAAAACAAGTTCTCAACATAAAGGGCTAGGAAAAAAACTAATGAAAACAGCAGAGGACTATGTAAAAAGCCTAAAGAATAGAGAAATAAAGAATATAGCCATAATCTCTGGCGTAGGTGTTAGAGAATATTACAAAAAGCTAGGCTACAAGCTTAATCAACATTATATGATTAAGAAAGTATAAAAAGAAAAAATAAGAAAAAGAAAAAATTAAATAAAAAATTTAACCGATTGTGAATCTAGCTGATTTTATATTACATACATTGCTTCCAATTACCGCAGCAATTTCTAACGTTCCTCCAGCAGTATTTACATCTCCAGTATAGGCAATCATAAACGGCATAGTTTCTCCAGTTGATGGTATTGTTTTAGTCAAACCTGTTGTGACTCTTGCTCCATTAACAAAAAAAGCTATATCATTAATATTGGCATTTCCTGAAAAATGTTCAATTGTACCGGTGATATTAGAAACCGTAGCGCCATGTGCACTTACTGCAGACACAACTTTCAAATTTGTATTCATACAATCAGCTGTTGTTTCCACGTCTTGAGTTCCTCTATTAAGGAAATTAGCTAAAACTGCCCAGATAATGGCAATTGCAGCAACAACTAATAGAATCATCAAAACAGTTACAATAACATCTGAAATTCCTTTTTTTTGCATTTTTACCTCCTTTTTCGTTTATCTTCTCCTAATAAGAGAATATTAAGCTCCTTTAGTTATTATTACTGAAGCAGACTTTGTATTGCACACCTGACCATCAAAACCCGGTGCAACCTCAATTTCTCGACCGCCATAATCTTTTGAAAAAGATGTCAAGGGCAATAGATAATTTATTCTTTCTCCAGTTTTAACCATAACCTTAGGATTAACGCCCGATTCATTTATGAAATCATTTATCTTTGTGCCACCAATAAACACAAAAACATCACTTAGTTCATCATTTCCAGAAAAATATTCAACAGTTATATTCAATCCAGCAGTAGTATTTGATGCAGATAAAACTTTCAAAACAGTATTCATACATTTTGTCTGAATATCAACTCCTCCAACTCCAGTATTAAGGAAATTAGCTAAAACTGCCCAGATAATGGCAATTGCAGCTACCACAAGTAATATCATAAGTACAGTTACAATGACATCCGATATCCCTTTTTTATCACCTTTCATCTTAAATTATCTAAGTTTTAACCGTTTATAAATATTACTTGTCAAGAACCTTGGATTGTGGTTCTTGAGCATGTCAGGAATGAAATTCCTGAGCACTGTCAGGATGAAGTCCTGAAGCCTCGAGAATTGAAAAACTTAGGGACAATTCTCTTAGTGTTAATCATGAGCAAACCAAAACTCATACTCTTTTGTTTTTTTATCAAAACTATCAAAACGACAAAAGCCAAATCTTTCAAACTGAATTGTCTGACCTTTTTTTAATTTAGCGATTCCTTCATCACCCATACCTTTAATATAAAAACCATTGGGCATCATTATTCTTACTTTTTTAGCATGATCTTTGCCCGAACAAACCCAATTAACTTTTTGTGTCTGTTGTTTATTTTCTTCTGAACTAAAAACAGAAACATAATCTAGTTTAATATTATAAAGACCCATTAACCTAACCTCTTTGCCCTTAAACTCATTAAAATCTTTTTTAGAAATTAAAAACTTAGTTCCAATCTTTAAGATTCTTTTTTGTGTTTTTTCTGGATGAAATCTAAGAGCAATTTCTTTAAGTTTAGGAGCATTTTCAATTAAAATCTCAATTGGATCTTCAACAAAAGAATATCTATTTGAAGATAAATCAATTTTCTTTCTGTTTATTGAGTAAATAGCATCCAACGGAATTGAGATATCATTTTGATTTAAACCAATTTCCTCAACAAATTCTCTCAGAGTTTCTGCAAGTATTCCTCTTCTTCTTAAACTCTGTACACTCCAAGTTCTAGGATCATCCCAACCAGAGTATTCTCCACTTAAAACTTCTTTTTGAGCTTTACTTTTACTTAGTTTACCTTCAATACCCTCAATTCTAACTAAACCAACATAAATTAATGTTGGTTTTGGCCACTTAAAAACATCCCAAATAAAATCCTGAACCTGTCCTTCCATCATTAACTCCTTTCCACGAATAATATGAGTAACTCCAAGCAAATGATCATCAATTGCCCAGGAAAATTCTAATAAAGGCCAGACTTTATATCTATTTCCAACAAGCGGATGAAGTCTATCAGAAATCCTAAACAAAACTCTATCTCTAAATGCCGGATTTGGATCCTGCATATTTGTTTTTAATCTTAAAACAAAATCTCCGGGTTGTGTAGAAGGCAAGAACATTCCTTTCCATCTTTGCATTTGGATTTTAAGTTCATACTGCCTGCAAGCACACTCCACACCATTAACTCTATTATCATGTAATTTTTCCTGAGAACAACTACAAACATAAGCTTTGTGCTTTTTAATTAACTGCTCAGCATAACCATAATAAATCTCAAGTCTTTTTGATTTGTAAAGAATTGGTTTAGCATACTTAACTCCAAGCCAAGTAAAAGCATCAGGAATCATATCATAAGCATCTGCAATAATTTTCTTTTCTTCACTTCCAATTGTATCATCAATAACTAAAAGTATCTTACCCTTATATTTTTCAGCATACATTGCATTCAATAAATATGTTTTTGTATTTCCAATGTGCAAACTTCCCGAAGGAAATGGTGCAAGTCTAAAAACCATTTTCTTACCTTTTCGAACATTTGGCAAATCTTTTAATCCCTTAACCTCAACAATTTTATTTTCTTTTATAAATTTTTTATACTTTTCAAAACCCTCAGCTAACTTACTAGAATTATAGGCATTAACTTCAGCAACAATCTTGTTTATCTGAGGCATAAAATCTTTTATCTGCTCTTTTTTAAGCCCGTGCTGAAATAGCTTTGACAACACAACAGATGGCATGGTCTTTCCATGGCTAACTGCATTTTCAATAGCATAGGCATAAATCTCATTCGATAAGTCCATAATACCATTAATAAAAGCCAATTTATAAAACTTTACAAAGATCCAATTTCCATAATGTATAAAAAGCTCAATCTAACTCTCATTCTAAGGTAATCGAAGCTAAGATAGGTTTTATAAATAGATTTTTCCCTATTAGTAACATGATATTAAATAACAAAAAAGTATTATTTTTAGTATTAATCTTGCTAGTTTCCTCAATGAGCCTAGTTTTAGCTCAATCTGATAGCTGTTCCATACAAACATCATGTTCAACAAATTCAACTAACAACACAACTTTAAATCAAACACTTGGAAATCTATCTCAAACAACAAACCAATCAATTTGCGTATACTTTTTCTATGGCAATGGTTGTCCTCATTGTGCTAATGTTGAACCAATTATAGAAGATCTATCTAAAAAATATCCCACAGTTCAGCTTAAACCCTATGAAATATACTTTAATGCTTCAAATCAAGAACTATTCAAGGACTTTAGCCAAAGATACGACGTCAAGCAACAAGGTATTCCAGCAGTTTTTATTGGTGATAAAGCTCTAATTGGTGAAAGTCCAATAAAAAATAATCTAGAAAATGATATAAAATACTTTCAAACTCACGAACCAATATGTCCTGAAAAATATAGAAAAGTTGAAGGAAATCCAAATGATATTTCACCAAATAAAAATATTGAACTAACAATCCCTGCAATTTTAACTGCTGCAGCAATTGATAGTATTAATCCGTGTGCATTTGCAGTGTTAATTTTTCTTTTAGTTTACCTAATTGCCCTAGGATCAAAGAAAAAAGTTCTAAAAGTTGGATTAACCTACATTACCGCAGTTTTTATTGTATATTTTCTTTCAGGTTTGGGATTATTTGTAGTTATTCAGGGTACAGGTTTAACTAAAATAATTTACATGGTTGCAGCAATAATTGCAATTATTGCCGGAGCAATAAATGTAAAGGACTTTTTTTGGTATGGTAAAGGCATAACCTTAGCGATTCCAGAATCTAAAAAACCCCTAATTGAAAAATACATTCATAAAGCTTCAATACCTGCAGCAATAATCCTAGGAATGTTAGTAAGTCTGTTTGAGCTGCCTTGTACCGGAGGAGTCTATCTAGCCATCCTCGGCCTAATGAGTACTAAAATGACCCTATGGCAGGGAATTCCATACCTCCTATTATACAACCTGATCTTTGTCCTTCCTTTATTTATAATCCTATTCTTAGTCTATAAAGGAGCCTCTCCAGAAAAGCTAGAAAAGTGGAGAACCGGAAACAGAAAGTATTTAAGGCTAATAATTGGCCTAGGTATGATCCTGCTTGGCGTAGCAATGCTTGCTGGTTGGATCTAATTAAATACCCAAAGTAAACAAAAAGTAAGTCTAAAATGAAACTCTTTAAAATGTTTGGTGGAAATACTCTCTACTATCCGGGATGCTTGACAAAAATAGCAGCCAAGGATCTTGAAGAAAACTATAAGAAAATCCTTAAAAAATGCGGTGTAGAATTTATCCAATTGTCTAGTCAGGAAGTTTGCTGTGGCCGTCCAATTCTAAACTCTGGCCATAAAAAAGAGGCAATTGAACTAGCTGAAAAAAACTTCAAAATATTCAAAGATCATAGTGTAAGTAAAATAATAACTTCCTGTCCAGCATGCTATCACATGTTTGTAAAAGACTATCCCGAGTTAGTAAAAAACTGGGATATTGAAGTAGAATTTATAACTAAAACAATAAACAATGCAATTAAAAGCGGAAAAATAAAATCAACCCAAATAAAAGGTTCAATGACCTACCATGATCCGTGTCATTTTTCACGTGTTTTATACTACCATGACGAACCAAGAGAAGTTCTAAAATCAAGTGGTGCAGAATTAAGAGAAATGAAACTTTCAAAAAATTATGCTTTTTGTTGTGGCGCAGGAAGCGGAGTTAAATCAAACTATCCAGAAATAGCAAATTCAATTGGTAAAGAAAGAATAAAAATGGCAAAGGAAACAAAGGCCGACATTCTCATTACCTGCTGTCCAATGTGCTACATGCATCTTAAAGAAAATAACTCAGATAAAACATCAAAACTAAAAGTGATGGAATTTAGTCAGCTTTTTGAAGATGAAAATCCAAACGGAGAAAATAAAAAATGAATAAAAATAACAAACCTCTAGCTGAAGAACTTAAAGATAAAGATTCAATAAAAGATGTTCTGCTTCCAATTGTTTATTCCTACAAAGAAAGAAGAGAAGCAATATTTAATAATCCAGAAAATAATAAAAATGAACAAGAACTTAAAGATAAGCTAAGAAAAATAAAAGAAGATTCTCTAAATAATATTCAAGAACTTAAACAAAAAGCCATTAAAAATCTAACAAAAAATGGAATTAAAGTTATTGAAGTTAAAACTCTTTCTGATGCAGAAAGAGAGATAAAAAAGATTGTTGGCCAAGAAAAGCTAATAGTTAAATCAAAGTCAAACACTGCCAATGAAATAAATCTCAGAGAAATCCTAAAAGATAAAGAGCTAGTTGAAACAGATTTGGGAGATTTTGTGGTTGAAAATTTAGACGCTGAAGATCTTCATCCAGTATTGCCTGCAATGCATCTAACTCCAGAAAGAATCTCTGCATCCTTAGGTAAAAAATTTAATCAGGATATAAAACCAACACCCGAAGCAATTGCAGAGTTTGCCAGAGAAAAAATAAGGCATAAAATTCAAAGTGCAAAAATAGGAATAACCGGAGCCAATGTAATCACTGCAGATGGAAGCATTATAATTTTAGAAAATGAGGGTAATATTTCTCTAGTTTCAAGAATTCCTGAAACTCACATTGTTTTATCAAGCTTTGATAAAATTGTTGCAACAAGACAAGAAGCCCTACACGTAGTTGAATGTGCTTCAATCTATGGAACTGGTCAGGAATATCCAATGTATGTTAACATAATTTCCGGCCCAAGTAAAACAGCAGATATTCAAAATAAAATAATTACCGGAGCTCAAGGAACAAAAGAAGTTTGTCTAATTCTTATTGACAATGGAAGAACTGAAATTCTAAACTCTGAATTTAAAGAATTGTTATATTGTATTAACTGCGGTTCCTGTCTAAACTTTTGTCCAGTATTTCACCAGTTAACAACAAGATATGGCTCTAAAAACTTTCCTGGAGCTAAAGGAGTTTTATATTCATTTTTCACCGAATCACCAAAAGAATCATTCAACAACGGAGCTTTTTTCTGCACCACTTGTAGAATGTGTGTTGAAAACTGCCCTGCTAAGATTGATCTTTCAGCAATGATAAAAAAGCTTCGCTCAAATTTAGCAGATAAGGGTATAGAACCAGAAAACGTTAAGGATATGCTAAATCTTACAAAAGAACATGGTACTCCTTTTGGCAAAGCCACAGAAGGAAAATTGCCAGATAAGCTATACTGCTGCTAGTTAAGAGACTATTGTTTGTCTAATAATTTCTTCTTTTTTTCTTCTTCGCCTTTAAGTATATCTATCTCTTTTATGTAATATCTGACCAGATATTCATCCTTTTCTTCTTCTGCTTTTTCCAGTTTCTTTTCATGAATTTCTCTTTGATTTTCTAATGATTGTATGCCCTTTTCCAACCTCTTTTTTCTATTAGTCATTTTATTATTTTTTCCAATTTTTCAGTCTCTTTTTCAAGTAGACTTAACAGAACATTTACATCATTTATTGAGATTTTGTGTTTTATCTTATTATCATCTCTTATAGCTTGGTAAACTTCATAAATTAAAGAATAATTCAACCCCTTAACTTGAGAAATAAGCCATTTCTCAAATAGTTCATTAGAATAAGATTTACTTTTAATAAGAGAATTTATTATAAATATGCCTCTTAACCTAAGGATTAAAGAGTAAATTACTCCACTAGATGCATAACTGTTATTCAATTGTTTATCAAGCTCAATTATTTCTCTATTCGTAATAATATTCAACTTAGTTGATTTAATAAACTCCGAAAAGACTTTTTTGTTTATTTTTATTTTTTTAAGGTTATCAAGTAAACTTGGATTTAATATTGGTTTTGATTCTTTTATGATGGAGTACATTAAAATAGGATTAGTTTTAATTGCTTTTTCAATATCTTCATCCTTAATAACAATTATATCAAAACCTGGTTTGCTTACTTTAAACTTTTCTTTAGCAATCACCAAAACATCTATATCTGATTCTTTTCTTTGTTCATTTCGAGCATAAGAACCATAAAGAAATACACCATTAATCTTGTTTAAATGGGGATACAAAAGGTCTATTATCTCCTCTTTAACATCCGTTCTTGGAACAAGAGTTACAACTACTTCACTGTCCACCCATTCCTTGGGAGCAAATATATGAGCTCCATTTCCAATTCTTGTAACTTTTCTTATTATTTTTTGTTCTTGCATTGTGTATATACTTAGTATATACCTATATTTAAAGTTTTCGGCTACAAAGGTTTAAAAATAACCAAACTGCCTGAATTCTATGATAATTTTACATGAAGATATGTCAATAGCAGCAAAGGAAGCACAGGATATTGCACAGCAACTTGAAAGCGTTTATGGCTTTGATAGTCAATTAGTAAGTGCTAACCTTAGAGATTTCCTTCCCTGGATCTCTGATACTGAAATCTTATCTACTTCCTTAAAATTAAGAGATAGATTAAAAGCAGATTATCCTAAAAGAGAAGTTTTAGTTCTTACCCCGATAGATATTCTTGAGGGTAGAAATACAAAAACTATTGATAGAAATGAAGACTGGCTATTTGGTTATTCCATAGGAAATTTATCAATGATATCAACTGCACGTTTACAAGGAAATCTATGGCGACTTAAACTACTAACAGTTGGTGAAATTGGTTGGGGAGTTATTGATCCAAAACATCAAAGGGCCCACTATCAAGAGGCATCTTATGTCGATGCTAAAACAGATAGTGTTACAGAATTGGGTCCTCATTGTACTAATAACCATTGTGCAATGTATCCTGTAGTTGATATATGTTCTCCAAGAAGAAACATAGGTTTCTTACAATTGGGTAATAAAAAAAGATACGATGCGGGTCTAGATGATCTTCTAGAAAGAATTATAGATAATGATGATTGGTTATGTCCAGATTGTAGAAGTGCTGTTAAAGTTAGTAATGCTTACAGATAAAAAAGTTTATATTAAAATTTATTAATACCAACATACTGTAAGTATATGACTGAAAAGGAAGGTGAACTAAAAGAAATTAAATCATTCTTTGAAAGATTAGATCAAGAGGGGATTATATTTGATTCACATTTTCATAAGAGATGCCTTGAAAGATTAGTAACTGAAAGTATGGTTAGAAGCTTTTTATCTCAAATAAACAAACTAGAAAAAATTGAAAGGGGAAAAGAAAAAAATAGGTTTAAACTATGGTTTAAAATGAGCAGAAAATACTCATTAGTTGTAATAGTTGAGATTAATTTTTCAAAAGGTTTAAAAGTAATAAGCGCTTGGAATACTAATAAGAAATGGCAAGACAAATTAAAACAATAGATTATGATGCAGTAAATGATATATTATTTATATCTGACGGAGAAAAGGTAAAATCTTCTTTAGATATAGGTGACTTTGTATTAGATGTAAGTCACAATAATCTTATTTGTGGTATAGAAGTAATGGGTGCTAGTGAAAACTTAGGTATTAACAAAGATAACCTCGGCCATATTCAAAACATAAAAATGTCTGTAACATATAAAACAAACCACGTTTATGTTTTACTTATGATGGGTTTTAAGAAAGGAGACAAGGAAGTTAATATCCCTATCCCTTTAACCTTAGATTTAGGTCATAAAATGCCAAAAACTGAGCTATTAGTCTATAATTAATAGAAAGAGATTATATTTTGAGTAAACATTTAAATAATTCTAAGTTGTTTCAATAATTATGGCTAAGAAAGTTTATATCATTCATGGTTGGGAAGGCAGTCCAAACGAACCAATGCATCAATGGTTAAAAGCAACTTTAGAAAAAAAAGGATTTGAGGTTATTGCTCCAGAAATGCCAAATCCTTCAATACCAAAAATTGATGTCTGGGTTAAAAAAATAAATAGCATTGTTAAAAATCCAGATAAAGATACATATTTTATTGGACATAGTATTGGTTGTCAAACAATTCTAAGATATCTTGAAACTCTAGATAAAAACATAAAGCTAGGTGGAATAGTTTTCATAGCACCTTGGCTGCATCTAAACGGAATTGAAGATGAGGGTGAAGAATCAATAAAGATAGCAAGTCCCTGGTTAGAAACTCCAATAGACTTCAATAAAGTAAAGTCGCATCTAAACAAAAATAAAATTATAGCAATATTTTCAGACAATGACCAATTTGTTCCTCTTTCAGATATAAAACTCTTTGAAAAAAATTTAAATGTTAAGACAGTTCTTGAACATAATAAAGGTCATTTCACAAAAGATGATGGCGTTGATAGCAACCAAACAGCTATTGATGAACTACTGGAGATCGTTGGATAAAATGTTTCACATTAAAACTACCATAAAGAATAGTCCATTGCATGGGATAGGTTTATTTGCAGATGAAAATATTTTCAAAGGCCAAAAGATATATACTGAAAACCCAAATCTTGATATTTTTTTATCTAATGAAGAATTTTCAAAGTTACCTGAAAATGAAAAAACAACAATACAGCATTATGGGTATTTTGACATACAAAAAAATAAATGGCATCTAAATTTTGATGATATGAGATTTTGTAATCATAGTAAAGATGGAAATATAACATTAATAGACAAAATAGTAATAATTGCTAAAAAAGATATAAAAAAAGGAGAAGAGTTAACACAGAATTATGAAGAATTTGAAGTCCTTCGTGATAAATTAAAAAATTGTTAATTAAGTATTATTTATCCATAAGAGGCTCAAACCTTTGCATCTGATTTCTGAACTCATTATCCGCATCTCGAAAAACCACAGGATATTCTTGTAATTGTTTTTCTCTATCAAAAAAAGTTATATGAGATCCTCGAATAAATGGGTTTTCCCCTAAACAAACACGATCTACAAAACCATCTCCGTTACTGTCAGTAAAATCTCTATAGTGCCAACCATGATGTCGTGTTATTTCAACTGCTCCAGTATTCTTGTCAACATCTAATTTTGTATAACCCAAAATACCATCAGCTTTTTCAAAGACTTTTCTATCAGGTGTTTCATACCTCACATTTTGATGTTGATATAGATTACATCCACCGAAGAAAGTTGTCCAAGCTGCAACACCAATTCCTAAAGTTAATGCCAACGATCTTCTTAATGTCATGTGTATTAATGTTAAATTAACCTTTATAAACATTATTACTCTAGAAAAGTCTGTGCTTCCTCATGACATTTGTCACTAGCTAAAATAGCTTTGAAAAGGCAAAATAAATGTCTGCAGGCACTTTACCAAACAAACTGGAATGAGGTCTGAAATGATTATACCTTATTCTAAATAACTC
>JBAZXH010000004.1:0-28022 GCA_041659945.1 Candidatus Pacearchaeota archaeon
CAACCTATAATTTATGGAATAATGCCTGGATAAGTACATATAATACAACCTATGATGCTAAAGTTTCAGCAGTAAATAATGGAATAACATTAGATATAGCAAATATCACTAACTTTTTGTATAATTACAATCAAACTGAAGCTACAAATACTCTTTATGGACCTGCTTGGACAAGCACATATAATGTAACTTATGCAGGATATGAATCAACTTACAACAATTCATATAATGCTTTAATTCCCTATGGCTATAATCAATCTATTTATGCAATTAATATAGCTCAAAATTATACTGATACTAAAGTTGGATCAACTTATAACGCTACTTACAATCTTTATGCATATAATCAAACAGAAGCAGCTAATGCATCAATTTTAGCTGCATACGGTCAATGGTGGTATAATATGACTTCAGCTGCAAGTATAAATGATTATAATCACACATTAGCAACCTATAATTTATGGAATAATGCCTGGATAAGTACATATAATACAACCTATGATGCTAAAGTTTCAGCAGTAAATAATGGAATAACATTAGATATAGCAAATATCACTAACTTTTTGTATAATTATAATCAAACTGAAGCTACAAATACTCTTTATGGACCTGCTTGGACAAGCACATATAATGTAACTTATGCAGGATATGAATCAACTTATAATGCTACATATGCTCTTTATGCATATAACCAGACTTACACTGGTGGAGCATTTAATTCAACTTATAATCTTTGGGCTTATAATCAAACATTCACATTGATTCCAAACTCAACAACTTTGGATATTTCTAATATAACTGGATTTTTATATAACTACAATCAAACTTCAGCTTCAACTTACAACGCTACCTATGCAGGTTTAATTTCCTATGGATATAATCAAACAACAGCCACAAATGCTTCTATGTTTAATGCTTATGGACTGTACTGGTATAACATGACAACAACATCTATTTATAATGCAAGTTACGAATCAACATACAATGCTTCATATATTCCATATACTGGAGCTACATCAAACGTTGACTTAGGAGTCCGTAACTTTTCAACAATTGGAAAAGTGTTTATTGGACAGGGAATTGGAGCAAATGATTATAATATCCCTGTAGGTTTCGTTGTAAATGGAACTTCCACAAGTTTTTCTAAGAGTTTTTATGCAACAGATTATGTAGAAATTGTTCCAGGATTTGCTTCTTATGGATTGGGTAATGTTTTCAGTCAAACAGTTTATGAAAATAGTTCAAGTCTTGTAAGTCAAGTAATTGGTCTTTCAAATACAATATCAACTGGAAGTAACACTTTACTTGATGGAATAACTGGTTTACAATCTATTAGTGGTACAGCAGTTGTTACTGGAAATAGTAGAGTATATGATTTAGAAGGTGTTGTTGGAACTGTTACTGTTGATGGAAATGTTACAAATGATGCGTATGTTTTAAAGGCTATGAGAAGTGTTTTAGATCCTGGAAGAGTTGATGGAAAATTAGTTGGTTTATATATTGAAGATATGTCTCCAGCAGGAGTTTTATCAAATGAGGGAGATAATGATGGAGGAGTAGTTGCTAATGGTTATTCAATTTATTCTGAAGGAGGAGATGCTTATTTTGCTAGTGGAAATATGACAATAACAAATTATGCTGGTTCAGGTAATGCTTATGCTTGTATTGATACAAATGGTAAATTATATAGAAGTGCAACAGCTTGTGCTTAAATTATATGGATTATATTAATTAAATATGGAAATTTAAATGTTTATAATGAGGGGATTGATTAAAGTATTTATACTAATTTTTTTAGGGATAGTTTTAATTTCACTTTTACCTGCACAAACTTATAGAGCAAGTGTTGCTCAGGGAAGTAATTATTCTGTGATGTTATTTACTCTTGGATCACAGGCAGGTTTGCCGCAGGGGTCTAATTATATGTCTAGAAGTCTGCTGACTGCCTTTCAACCAGGGAGTGCTAAAGCTAACGGAACTGTTTATGCTGCAAACATTGGTTTTTTGGGAAACTCAACATTTTCATGGGTTAATGCCACTACGCCCGTAACTCCTCCCACCAATGAAACAACTCAGAATGTTACAACACCAACAACAATCGGAGGAAATAGCTATGTTTGTGAAGAAGATTCTGATTGTGCAAATGGAAATGTTTGTTTTAGACATAAATGTGTGAAATTATTTGATATAAAAATAACTGCAATTCAATCACCAATTTATCCTGGAGAATTTTTTAATTTTACTTACTTTGTTAAGGGGATGGCAAATATTAATGGTGATGTTGTAGTCGAATTTTGGTTAGAAAAAGAAGGCAAGAATTTTACGTCAGGCCGAGATACTATTTATTTAGGATCATTTGAAGAAAAAACAGACTCTACTCAGTTATTTTTACCTAAAAAAGGGACTTTAGCAGGAATTTATAGATTTTATATCCAGGTAAACTATGAAAGGTATAGTGCTTTTTCATACAGGGTAATAGAAGTTAATGAAGAAGGTGAAGTTAAATTTACTAAAGAGGAACCACAAGAAAAATGGAAAATCACTCCGCCTCAGATTATTTTTGCGACAGTAGTAATTTTACTTATTTTTATAAACATTGTTCTTTGGTTTATATATAAGTTTTACAAAAAACGAAGAGCTGAAAATTATGGGTTTAGTTGCTAAATTTAATTTAAGAATACTAAAAAGATTTATGAACCTTCGTTTGGAAATTGTCCCTTTGCTACAATGTTAAGTGAAGGAATATGGGAAGGAGTAGTGAATACATAAGCTATTGCTTCACCTATGCTTGTTGGCGGAGATAAGGTTATTTGTCTTCTCCAAATACCTCCATATTCATCTGAAGCAACTTTGATAGCTTTTTGCACTTTTTTATTATCATACATTCCAGTATCAACTCCTCCAGGTCTTATTGTTGTAATAAATATATTATCTTTATATAAGGCTAACATGGCAGAATTAGCATACCTATCAATAGCTCCCTTTGCTGTTGTGTGAGTTCCACCATAAGAATATCCTCTAATTGCACTCATAGAACTAATAATTGCTACTCTTGTTTCTTTTTGCTTTTTAAATATTGGAAGTAAGGCTTTCATCATTATATGGCTTGCTTTAATAACAGTTGTTGTTTCTGCTTCAATAAGACCTAAATCAATTTCTTCTAAAGGCAAATAAGGGTTATCATCTTTTAGTTTATAACTTCCTGCTCCTAATCCAACTGATTGAACCCAATACAGGGGTTTGTCTCTTGGTAGTTTTTTAACAAACTCGTTAACATCTTTTTCATCTAACAAATTAACAACAGAATATTCTATTAAATCTTTATTAAAATTTTTTGATAATTCTGTTTTTATATTTATTAACTTATCTTCAGAAGTTGAAACCATATGAACTGTTGCACCATTAGAAGCTAAAACTCCTGCTACGGCAGAACCAATGTTAAGTTTCATTTCCTGTCCATTAACATTTATAAAATCATGGCTTGGTTCTTTTGTTGTAATATCATAAAAAGTCTGTTTTAAGGGTTTATAACCACAACCAGTAATAATAATTCTTTTTCCTTTTAGAAGTTCTGTTTTTGGAATTGATTTTAATCTATCCATAGTTTTCATAATCTCAACTATTATTTAAATATAATGCTAGATTATCGCTTTAAGTTATGTTTTTCTCTTAAAGAACCGTATGCTGGCTTAAAATGTCTTAAGTCTGCAGTTATTGTATGTTTTATTTCTGAAAGATACAAAAAAGGATTTGATTTTGGATTGTGCTTTACTTGTCGTACTTCTTTTATTTTTGGAATCATAAATAACACTACTATTAATCTTCCTATGCCTGATAGTATAAATATAAACAAGAATATGCTTATTGTTGCTAGTGTGGGGCTTATGTTTCCAAGTATAAAGTATTGGGCAATTAAACCTCCAAGGGTGGCTCCTAAAAAGACGCCCATTCCATTGAGAAGGTTATAGTAGGCTACACAAATAGCTCTTCTTTCTTCACTTACTGCATCATAGATGAAATTTGATGCTGCAAGATTAAATGCTGCCCAGCCAATACCCGAAATTAGCTGAGGGACAAAGATTAGGTAAAGAGGATTTGGAGAAAGTAACCATAAGAAGGGCATTATTATTACAAATATGCTTCCGATTTTTAATAGCTCTCTATTTCCGTATTTATCTGCAAATCTTCCCCAGATGGGCATAAGAATTATTGAAAAGACTCCTGCAGACATATTTACGGCCATGAACCAGATTGGATTAAATTGAAGATCTTTCCACATGTAAACAGAAAAAAATGGTCCGGCAATGTTTGTTGTTAGTGTTACCAGAGCTATAAAAATAGTAAACTTTCCGAAATTATTAAATGGAGCTTTTTTTACAAATTGCCAAAATGAAAAATAATAACCCTTTTCTAAATTTAACTTGGTAACATGATGCTTATAAAGAAAATATGCTGAGATATATCTTGCTATTCCTGCAATGGCAAAGAGTAACATGAAACCGTAGATAATTATGCCCCATTGACGTGTGTAAAACAACCATACTGAGGCTAAAACAGTTGCAGTAACTGAAAATAAACCACATATTCTATTTCTATTGGCAAAATATCTTCCCCTTATTTTTTCGGGAACAACATCACCGATCATTGAAAACCACGCAGGTCCTCCAATGGAACCAAACATTGCATATAGAATGTAGGAAAGTATCAAAAGAGGGATTAGATAAAATACATTACCTTTTGTTAAGAATAAAAAACCTAATCCGAGAAGAACGAGCCACATTGATGCCTGTAATATTACTCCTGCAACAACTATCTTTTTTCTGTTGTACTTTTCAATTAGTTTACTTCCAAAGACTTGTGAAACCGGGCCTAGAAGGCCTGTAAAGCTTGATAAAAAGCCTATTTGAGCATTGTTTGCCTGTAGCTCTAGAGCATAGGGGGTTATGTAGGCATCGCCAGTTCCTGACATTACCGAGCATGAACAGCCCTCGATAACTGAGTATTTTCGTGTTTGGGCTTTTTGTTTATCTGTTAATTCTGGTTGTTTTACATTTCTTAGGTGATGATAAACCTCTTTCATAACTTCGTTTACCTCTTTTTATGAAAACTATAGGATGGAGGTGTTTAAAAGTTTTGTTAAAACTTTTAAGCCACAAAATCTTTGATTTTGATGTTTAAAAAATTGATGTTTTATCACAAATAACTTTTTATAGAGATTTTTATAGTTATTATTGGGAAAAATGCCTAAGGTAAAATACTTTACAATTTGGATAGCAATTTTAATTATTTTAGTGTTTGCTTTGCAAAATGTATTTCCTGCGATTACAGAAGGTTTAATTTTAAATAAAAGTGCTATTTACCAGCCATGGAGAGTTGTAACAGCAATCTTTTTGCATGCCAATCTTAGCCATTTGATTTTTAATTTGTTTGCTTTGGTAATATTTGGATTTATTTTAGAGAGACTTATTGGAAGTAAACGTTTTTTGTTGATATTTTTTGTGTCTGGAATACTCGCTAATGTTATTGCGTTTAATTTTTATAGTTCTTCTCTTGGAGCTTCTGGTGCAATCATGGGTATTATTGGAGCATTAGCAGTCATAAGGCCAATGATGGGAGTTTTTGCATTTGGAGTTATTTTACCAATGTTTATTGCTGCTATAATTTGGGTTGCAGTAGATGCTATTGGTATTTTTGTGCCAGATAATACCGGACATATAGCTCATCTTTCAGGAATATTTGTCGGTATCTTATTTGGTATTTTCCTTAGAAAAAAACATGAGGAAAGAAAGAAAAGACATAATATTGAAATTCCCGAGCATATGTTGAGGCGGTGGGAGAGTCTTTATATGGGTGCTAGGGACTAATAGGGTGGTTAGATAACCTTATTGGTTGCTGAGAATCTACATATACTGGATTTTGAAGTAAAGAATAATACACAACATTATTTTCTGATAATTCACTAACAATTATTGCTGGAGGACTACCTTGCAGGTTTAGTACGCCTTTATTTCCTAGAGGTAATAATTCTCCAAATTGATAGTTATATCCTACTGCTGCAGTTAATACTTTAAAAAAATCAAATCCTTCTTCTAATACTTTACCCTCAATTCCAGAGTCCATTTTATCTAAATTAGCGAGTAATTTATAAAGATTTGTATATTTTTTAAAAGATGAAAAAATTTCCTAAATTAAAAGGTAAGGCAATTTTAGCCCCGATGTCCGGAGTTAGTGATGTTGCCTTTAGAAATTTATGTAGAAAATATGGAGCAGCTTTAACATATACTGAATTTGTTAGCAGTGCTGCTATTGTAAGGAAAAATTCTAAGACTAATGGAATGTTGAGAACTGATAAAAGTGAAAAACCTTCAGCTGTTCAGATCTTTGGAAGCAATGAAAAGGAAATGCTTTTGGCTGCAAAATATCTTGATGAAAAATTTAATTTTGACACTGAGAGAATTGTCTCTAAATCGTACAATTCTCGAGGTGCTCAAAAACTCAAATCAAGAGTTTTTGACATAATTGATATTAACTTTGGTTGTCCAGCAGATAAAATAATCAAATGTGGTGGAGGTAGTGAATTATTAAAAAATCCTGAAAAGATGGGTAGAATTGTTAATAGTTTGGTTAAGGAAATTAAAAAACCAATAACTGCAAAGATTAGAATTGGAATTGATGATAAACACATTAATGCTTTGGAGATTGCTAAAATAATTGAAAAGAATGGAGCTAGTGCAATTTGTGTTCATGGTAGAACACAAAGGCAAGGTTATTCTGGTGAAGCTGATTGGAAAATCGTAAAAAAGATTAAAGAAAGTGTTAAAATTCCAGTTATTGGTAATGGAGATGTTACAAGTCCGGAAATTTTTAAAAAAAGACTTGAAGAAAGTGGTGTTGATTATATTATGATTGGCCGTGCTGCAATGTCAAATCCTTATATCTTTAGACAAATAAATGATTACCTTAAAACTGGAAAATACGATAGCAAAGATAAAATTACACAGTTTTTTGAATATCTAGAACTTGCTGAAAAATATAAAATAGATTTTGAAAACATTAAGAATCATGCTATTTGTTTTACAAGAGGAATTCGTGGAGGAGGAAAGTTGAGAAATGAACTTTGTAAATGCAAGAGTGTTGAGGAGATTAGGAAATTACTGAAATAGTCTGTCTACTGCTTTTCTTAATGGTGCTGAATGGTCTACTCTTTCTGGATGAACTTCTCTATCAACTTGTTCTATGATACTCAAAGCTCTATTTACTTTTGTTGAACCGTAATCCAGCCAATAGGGAATTTCGGTCTCATCTACTCCTGTGTCTTTTAAAAGGTGATCACATATTCTAACTCCAAGTCCATGTTCTTGCAATTCATTAAATGCTCTTGCAAATGCAAAGTAAGCTCTAGCATTTTCTAAGTCTCCTTCGCTTTTTGCGTTGATCCCCTCTTGAACTAAGGTTAGTGCTAATTCACTTATTATCTCATAATCCATCTTTTTTAGTTTTTTATCAATTTATTTTCATCTTAAAAATCTATTGAATCAACAAGAGTAGCTAAATCTTCTTCATCTCTTATTAATCGACCTCCACGATATATCTCTAATATATCGTTAGCTCTTCTTGAACCGCTTTCATGAAACTCTTCTAGTGTTCCAATGCTTGAGTAAGGGCCTGGGCAACTTTCTCCTTTATCATAGCCAATGGGCAAAGATAAAATATATTCTAGATGCTGATCACAAACTTCAAAACCTTTTATATTTTCTGTTTGATTAAATAAAGCCCATGCTAATGATAGTTGATCTATGGAGTGTGAATAACGATGGTGTATTATTGCATGTAAACCATCTTCTAGTGCTTCATTGGCTAAATTATCAATGTCTGGACATATGTCTATCATATAGAAACATTTAAAGAATAGACTTTTTAAAGACTTTCATGAGTATTTTCTTAAAGAAAAAATTTGAGAATCCGGATGAACAGAGACTTGAGCTAGCAACTATTTTGCTTCCTCTTTTTGATGATTACAATCAACATGGACCTTTTTTAGAGCATTTTGTTTATGCAGGAGTAGCTGAAAGGGATTTAGACGCTTTTGTTGATCCAAACAGCCAATTAAGTCGAGAAGAACTTAGACTTCTTTACGGGTTAGATGCTATTGGTGAATTAAATCTTGAAAGAAATAGTTTCGTTGTTTTGGAACTTTTGACTAAAGGTTATACAGATATTGTTGTTCATTTGATGAGAAAACCTCTGAAATATGAATTATTAAAACCTAAAAAAAGAGAATTTCCTGGAAGTATTGTTGATTTTGATGAATACAAATTATTTAGAGATCTTTAACAGAAACATTTAAAGCTATAGATTATTAGAGTTTTTCATGAGTGTTTTTTTAGTAAAATTTGTTAGAAAGCCGGGGAATCAAGCATTTGAAGTAGCTCAGCTTGAAGATTTGTTTAAAGATCATGAAGAAGAACCAATAGGTGAACATATAGCACATAGAATTTTTATAAACGTACCAGAAGATAAGCTTCAGTTATTAGTAGAACCTGAAACGCCAGATACCTCTGATGAAAGAAAAATGTTAAAAGAGGCTTGTATTTATTTGGATTTACCTGTAGAACCTGATTATTATGAAAGGAGCTTTATTGTTTTGGAAGTTATACCTCCAAATCAGGGTTTTTTAAGTATGTTAACTCGTAGACCATACAGATATGTGGAGAAAAGACCTACAAAAAGAGGTCTTGGGGAAGTTGTAAGTTTTGAAGAGGCAAGAAACGAAAGAGGTAGCTGGGATAGAAGGACTTATAATATTTAGAATATTTAATTTAAAATGTATAACTTAGATTTAGATAGAGTTGTTGGGGAAATTAGGAAAAATAAGGCTAAGAAAGTGCTTATCCAGTTACCTGATGGTTTAAAGCCAAGAGCTGAGACGATTGTTGATTATGTTGAAAAACACACAAAATCCAGGGTTTTTTTATGGCTTGGTAGTTGCTATGGGGGATGTGATATTCCAAATACTGGTTTGTTAAAATTTGATTTAATTATTCAGTTTGGACACAATAAATTTGTAAAGGAAGAACTTTAGAATATAAAGAAAAATGACAAAGACAATATTTATCGATGCGAGATATACTGGAGAAATTAGTCTAAACGAAGATATAACTGAATTTATAAAAGAGACTAAAATTAAGAGTATTGCCCTCTTTGCAAGTGTTCAGTTTTTAAATCTGAAAAAAGTTGAGTCACAACTCGTTGAATTGGGAATTAAGGTAAACATAACAAAAGCTAAACGAGCTGCTGAGAAAATACAGATCCTTGGTTGTGATGTGTACGGCAATTCGTTTAAGGATAAAATAATTGAAAAAAGTGATTTGATACTTTATATTGGTGATGGTGAATTTCATGCTAAAGCGCTTTTGATTTCACAAATATATTCTGGAAATGTAAAAGATGTTATTGTTTATAATCCAGTTAGTGGTAAAATGAAAGTTATGGGAATTCAGGATGTTGAGGTTATAATTAATAAATTAAGGTCAAATCTTAGAAAGTTTGTTAATTCTAGTAAGGTTGGAATAATTGTTTCAACAAAACCTGGACAAAGTTATTTAGAACTGGCTGAAAAGCTAAAAAAACAACTTGAGAAGCAGGGTAAGAAAATATTTGTTTTTGTAGACGATAACATAAATCTTAGCTGTTTAGAAGATTTTAATTTTATTGAAGTTTGGGTTAATAGTGCATGCCCAAGAATTGGCTTTGATGATTTAACATCAACTAATTCTGTAGTTGTTAATGTAAAAGAGGCCTTTGAACCTTTGGTTTATTTGGAGAAATTAGAGAAATTGAAAGTATAACTAATACTTAATCAGTAAATCTCATGGTGTTTTACATTTTCCCAATCTAAGTCTTTTTGTAGAATTTGATAACCAAAATGTATGAGCATTGGTTGAGCTATTCTTGTTACTGTTTCAATATCATAGGGAGATAATCTAGATATCTGAATTTCATTTAGTCCTTTTATATACTCTGGAATAATAAATCCTTCTTTGTTTAAACCTAAAAAATTAATGACTGCAGATACTGTTTCATCTGGTTTTTCAACTAAATCTTCATATTTTATTATCATATAGTTTTTTAAGAATTCTTTATGGGAGACTATAATGGTATTTGCTCTAAACCATTGTTCAGCAGATTCATCTATTGTTGTGAAAAGTCCTTTAAATTCTTGTCTTTCAGGATCATCTTTTCTTTTTCTAATAATTCCTTCTGAAACAGCATAACCATTTCTTACTACTGCAATAAAATAAGCATCCGGAAAATAAGATTGAATTAACCTTGCTCTTAGAGTATCTGCTGGACTTTTTGTAATAAACCTTGTCCCAGGAATTAAATATTTTGAGTAAACTTTTTTTATTTTTTCTTTATCTTCTTCATTATAATCTTTTTCTGTATAGTAATATTTTAATTTAAATTTTGGATGAGCCCAGAGTCTAAACGTTGCCTTACCTAGTGAGTGTTTCATAGTTTCAGGAAGCTCTTCTAGGTCTTGGCCTTCAACATCTGGTCCACTTAAATCTTTGTGATTTTTTAGTGCTTGCCAAAGAATTTTTGTTCCGCTATTGCTACACCCAAAAATAAAGATAGGTTTTACAAGGTCTGAATTATTTTGTTCCATTTTATGTTTTATAATAAAGGAGGAAGTTATTAAATTTAACTATTGGAAATTTGAAAGCATAAATACTTAAAAAGGATTTTTTATTTTATTCTTTATGATCCCACAAACTGCTCCACGAGATCTTATTGAGCATACAGTAAGTTATGAAGATATAAGTGGAATGAAGATCAGAATAGATTATGGGAAGTTTTTAAGGAAGACTTATCTTAGAGGAACTCCAAGAGAGAGAATTGTTAGTGGTATAAGAATTGTTACCTCAGAGGACGGTGTTGCAGAAAATGAGGATGTTTTATGTGAGTTTTGGGCAGATGAATATCCTATTTTAGAGGGTGATTCTCAAGGTGTAACTGAGATGATGGAAGGATTAAGAAGAGATTTAACTCCTTTTGAAGATTTAGAAAGCGAAATTGAACAAAGTTTTAGTTGATTATATTTAATAGCAAGATTTAAATGCTAAAAATTCTAGGTTTATGTGGTGGAGGAATAATATTAAAATGCCAAGAAAAAGTCAAAGAAGAGCAATAAGAAGAGCTAAAGTTAGAAAAATGGTTACGGGAAAAGAACTTAAGACTAAATAGTTTAGTATTAATTATGGTCTTTTAATCTATGAAATCTTTTTACTAATCTAATAAAATCAGGTTGTTCTCTTTCTAACATTCTTTCATAACTAGAAAATGCTTTTTCTAAAGAACTAACCTCAAAAACTCGACCGGTATCTGGTTGATGAAAAACTAATTCTGATCCTTGTCCGTTATACCTTCCCTCATATACAAGAGTATGTTGTAATTCTATATTTCCTCTAACATCACTCCAAAAAGATACTATTCTTGGGAAGGGACTTATTTCAGGAGTAGATACTTCTGTGCAAACATTTTCTAAGAAGAATTCCATAACTGAGTTATCAAGATATCCCGGGCCACGTAAACTTTCAACTTGTGGCAATACTCTTGAGTATGTTTTGGTCTTTAAAGGAGGTTTACATCCTAATACATAGATCGTAGTACCATGACAATTTGGCCTATAGGTATAACCTCCTTCCTTAAGTAAGATCTGTGTTCCAAGATTTTTGTTTGCTAGTAAAAATCTAATTCTTTTGCTAATTTCTCGATCTTGAACTAGTTCTAATAATTGTTGTTCATGCTCAATTTGAATTCTTGTTTTTCTTTTCATATTATCCTCTAAACCGGTAAAAAGCAGTTTCAATAGTGCCCTTTGGGTGAAGTCTGATAAGCCGGTTTTCAATAACAGATAACCTTTTTAATTCAAATGGTTCTTCAGTAGTTGGCTGATGAAAAACTAGATCTGATAATTTTCCATCGGGTTTTCCAAGGTATACTCCTGTATTGTCTAGCCATCTTTTTTGTCTAGGTGAATAATACCATATTGCAAAAATATCTGGACTGTTGTTTAAATTTACTTCTGAACATCTATATCTTAGAAATTCTTTCATAATTTCTCTATCAACATATCCGGGCCTATCTGTTGCAGGTATGACTGCTAAAAGGCCAAGCCTATCTTTATTTACTATAGGAATGGGAACTTGATAGTCAACCACAAAGGTTGTTGTGCCATGGCAGTTTGAATATCCTCGCATTGTTCCTTTAGGTTGCAAGAGTTCTAGTGCTCCCAATTCTTTATGCATTAATAAAAATCTAACTCTTTCTCTTCTTTCAGAATCACTAATTAATCTTAAAGCAATTTTTTCTAGTCTGGTTAAAGGTGTAGTTTTCATAAAATTACCTTAAAACAAGATATTTTAAAGTTTTCTATGATCAATTTTATCGTCGATGAGAAAAACATTTGAAAAATCAATGGTAATTAACGCGACGAGAATAGTTGTATGCCTCTCTGGCCCAACGTTAATATAGGCACTCTTTATAAGTTTAAATATGTTTCGATTTGCCCTGGCAAAGGTTTTTAAGTAATTTTTGAAATTTGTCTTTATGGAATTTTGCGATAATTGTGGAAAATTACTAATTGTAAAGAAAGTTGGAAGTTGTAGTTGTGGCTTTAGTAAAGAAATAACTAAAGAATTAGTAGTAAGCGAGCAAATACAAAAAGTTAGGAAAAAAGGTGAGGGGATTATAGATAGTGAAAATGAGAATAGAAAAGAAATGGAAGGTTTTCCTCATGATTGTAAAAAATGCGGGCATGGTGAAGCAAGTGTTAGTGAGGTAAAAACAGGATATAGTGATGAAGCAGATATTTATATTTTCAAGTGTAAAAAATGCGGTTTTGTGGAAAGACAGGCAGATGGATGTAGTAATATGTAATTATAATATGTAATTAAACTGTAAGATTTTTGTTTTTTAGTTTGCTATCAATTACAAAGTTATATGTTTTATTTGCTATTGTTCCCACAACAATATGTGATTGCTCTTTATTGATGTCTTGAGTCATTACACAATAAAAGATTCTACTATCATCAATGTACATTATTCCACAATCGTGAAAGAATTTACGTTTATTAACAAAATACTCTCCGTATTTGTGGGAAATTATTACATCTTTTGAGATACCTGAAAAATTATGTATGTCAAAAGAGTTATTTGCTAAATCTCCTAGAATAAGCTGAGAATTTTCCGGTTTTAGAATTGTGGAAAGATATAAACTAAGGAAAATATTGCCTGTTGAGCGTGGAGATATTTCAAAAACATTGTCTGCTAGTTTCTTTGTATAATTAATATCTTTGTTATAATAATCAAGATATGCTGAAAGATATTGAAGATCTTTAAGTGATATTTGATGCATTAGAACATCTAATGCTGTATTATCTGATTCTGAAAGCATGTAACGAAGCGATTCTTTTACAGAGATATTTGTTGCATTGATTAAATAAAGATTACCTGATGTTGGATCTCTATCTTCTGGGAGTATTGTTAGCTGAGAATTTAATAATAAGTTTCCATCTTCTACTTTTTTTAAGATGGCTATTGCTACTGGGAGCTTGTTTAGGCTAAAGGCTTTGTAGGAAGTATCTTCATTAATACCTACTGAAACTCCATCCCTTAGATTAAGAATATAAACTGAAGTATTGAGATTATTGGCCGTTATGTAGTTTTGAATATCCTTTTTTAGCGATTCAAAGTTGAAGATTAACATGCTTTTTGCTGGTAAGACTCCTGAAGAAATTCTTGTTGACAAAAGACTAAATTCTTCTGTTTTTTTGAAGTTATTTGTATAGGAAAAATATAGGAGGACTAGGAGTGAAATAATTATAATTAATTCAATAAATGCAAATATCTTCAACTCCTTCATGTTAACTGCTTAATGCAGGCTCTTTTTATATGTCTAATACAAGTTTAGCAGTTTTTATGTTTTTAAGGATTATTGTTATTAGATTTACCTGAAGAAAACTACCTTATTCTAAGAGTATATGTTTAGTATAATTATCTTTAAATTCTATGAGTATTCTTAAGATTATGAAAGATACGCTTGGTTATTGTCTTGTTTCTCAGCAAATAAGGGAGAGGGTTTTAGAAGGGAATCTAGTTTTAGATGGATCTTCTCTATCAATAGGACATGATGGTTTTTTTGAAGATAAAAGTCTTGAATCTAGGATTCAACCATCATCCTTTGAACCTTCAATTGGTGATGAATGTTTTGTTTTGGATAGTGAAAAGCAAACAGTATTTGGACCAGAACATCATCAAACAGTTTATAGAACTTTGTTAGGTCTTCCCAGAAGACAAAGACAAAGAATTGATCTTTCTGAAGGATTTGAATTTAAGACAGGTTTTACATATGTTGTTCCTTTAAGAGAAAGTGTTGTTATACATCCTGGTGAAAGGATTAAAGCTTCTCCAAAGAGTAGTATTGGAAGATTATTTCCCATAGTTAGAACTATTGCAGATTATAACCCGGGTTTTGATGAGTTACATCACCAAGAGGGAGTGGATGGACCTATTAAAATGTGGTTACTTGTACAGCCAACTGCTTTTAATATGGTTTTATATCCGGGCCTGAGTTTAAATCAACTAAGATTTTTTAATGACTCAAATGTTTCTTTAAGCCAACAGGAAATAACTGAAGAATTTAGAAGAAACCCATTGTTATGTTTAAGAGAAGGAGATCATGAAATTCCAGTAAATCCGGTGATTACAGATGATGGCTTGCAGATTAATTTAGATTTAAGTGGAGAATATACTGGAGGGATTGTTGCGCTAAGAGCTAGAAGAAACCCAACACCAATTGATCTTTCGAAAACAAAATTTTATGGTGGAGAAGAGTTTTTTGAACCTGTTGAAATTAAAGGTGGAGAAATAAGATTTTATGGTGGAGAAAGATATTTAATAGCTTCAAAAGGAGTGTTACATGTTCCAGATCATTTAAGTGCAGAATTAAGAAGGCACTATGGTGCTGGAATGAGGGGGACTTGGGATGAGGCAGGTTTTGTAGACAATGGATTTATTGGAGATCTAGTTTTTGAGGTGGGCCTTAGTGAAACAGGGGGAATTACCTTAAGTAGCAAAGATGAAAGAAAAGTAAGTGCTTTAGAATTTTTTAGAACAAATAAAAGACCTGATAAGGTTTATGGAAAATCTGAAACCGGGTCTCACTATCAAGGACAATTAGGGCCAAGGATTTCAAAACATTTCTTAGACTTTGATTTTGACATGGCTGCAAGAAATTATAAGAAACTTCATAGAGATATATTGGTTCATGATGCTAGAGTATTAAGAGGTTTTAGAAAAACTGAGCAGGGTTTTGAAGTAATAGATCCAGAAATGGCGGAAAGATTTAGAAGAGAAGTTGAGACAAACGGATTTTTTCATTCCCGCTATGATTGTGAGGGTGATGAAGAAGTTTTGCAGGTAATACCATATGTTTTAGTTTTTGATACTAGAAAAGTATTTGCATATGTTCGAGCAACAGACATAGAGGTTTATGGAGACCGAAGATTATTTGGCAAACATTCAATTGGTTTAGGAGGGCATGTTAATAGGGGAGATGGCCCAAATTATCTCAGGAGCTGTTTAGAAAGGCAGGTAATGAAAGAAGAGGTCGCTATAGATGGTACATTTTCAACACCAAAATTTGTAGGAACAATCGTTGCTAGTGATACTCCTGTAGATAAAGTTCATTTTGGTGCAGTTTATAAAACACATATAGCTGGAACTATAAGAGCAAATGAAAAATCAATTACTTCTTTTGGAATGAGATCTTTTGAAGAACTTAGCAGAGAACCAGGACTTTATGAAACATGGAGTAAAATATTAATTCCTGAATTACCAAGAATTTATGATATGTAGTTTATTTGAAGAAATTAAGCATATTCTCAACGGCATTCACAAAATCATTAGGATTTTGTTCTAATTGTTTTAATAGCTCTTCCTTGGAGAACCATTTTATTTCTGCAACTTCTTCAGTTTGTACTTGAAAATCTTCTGTTGGTTTATTAACAATTACGCTAAACCATTGAGCATAATACTTGTGTTCTTGGTCAACCTTTACTTTTGGACCTTTTGTTAATTTTAAATTTTTTAGTCCTAATTCTTCTTCAGCTTCTTTGATTATATTTGATTCGTAAGTTTCATTTTCTTCAACTGTTCCAGCCACAGCAGGTCCCCATTTTCCAGGGTTATGGCTTTTTGTAAAAGCTCTTCTTGCAAGAAGTATTTGTCCTTGATTGTTTGTTATGTACAGAGCAGTTACTCTGTATCTTAACTTTTTATTCTTATCAACATCTTCTCGGCTCATATTGTCTATAACTTTATCATTATCATCAACTACAATTATATTTGTCATTTTGTTAATTATCTTTACTTGAAGAAGTTCAACATTTTAATTGCCTTTAGAATGTCTTCTGTGACTTTGTCTATGTCTTGTTCACCGTTTACTGGAATTGTGTTATAGTGCTTTAGTATTGGAGATGTTTCTTTGTGATAGATTTCCAGACGGTTTTTTATTGCTTGTTCATTATCATCTTCTCTTTTTACTAATTTGCTTTGGCAAATATCACAAATATTATCTACATTTGGTTTTGGGGCTGTAACAATGTTGTAATTAGCTCCGCAACTTGGGCAATTTCTTCTTCCTTCAAGTCGTTTTATGGCTTCATCATCTGAGATTACTATGTTAAACACGGCATCGATTTTTGTTATTTTGTCTAACTGTTCGGCTTGAGTTATATTACGTGGAAAGCCATCTAGAATAAATCCATTTTCACAACCAGAACTTTGTAGCTTTTCTTTTAGTAAGCTTAGAACAATTTCATCTGGAACTAACTTGCCTGAGAGCATATATTCATCTGCTTTTTCTTTTAGCTCTCCTTGAGCATTTCTGAGAAGGTCTCCTGTGGAAATATGGCAGAGGTTATATTTTGTAGCAATTATTTTAGCTTGAGTGCCCTTTCCAGAGCCCTGTGGCCCAACAAAGATGTAATTTGAAGTCATCTTTCTTAAAAGAATAAGGGGTTTTTAAATCTTTAACCATAACTAGCGGGATTATTGAAAATATGGAGATTATTCCAGCTATTAGAATTATTGTGAAAAAACTAAATTTAAAATACCAAAATAAAAATATAACTAATATTGAACCAATTACTCCGCCAAGAGCATCCAGAGAACGATGTAATCCAAATCCTGCACTTTTATGTTTAGCCATTGACTCAGCTACAATAACATCTCGTGGGGCGTCTCTTATTCCCTTACCAATTCTATCCAATGAAGTGAAAATCAGTACGTGAGACCAGGCTGTTGAGGCCATTAGAAGTAATTTTGAAATTGATGAGGTAAAATAACCGCCTACTACAAAGTTTTTTCTTTTCGAAGTTTTATCTGAAAGGTAACCAAATATAAATTTTACTAAATTAGCTAGGCCATCTCTTAACCCGCCAATAATACCAATTACCAAACCTCCAGCACCAAAGGACAAAAGAAATAGTGGAAGAATTGGCATTATTATTTCACTTCCAATGTCATTGAATAGACTACTTAAGCCTAGAAGTAATACATTTTTCTTACCATCACGCTCTTCTTTCATGGAAGTGTTAAGGAATAGTTGTTTTAAAAGTGTTTAGGAGTTGCCCTTTAAAACTTTTAAAAATCTTTCTTCTTCATCTGGATTTAGGGGCCTTGGTGTGAAATCTTTAGACCCCCAGGGAACTGTAATTATTACATTAGGAGGTTTATTAAGTAATTTTACAATGTTAGGATCATAGTAAAAACGCCTTACTCCACTTGCTACTTCTTCAAGAGATCTTAAAATCCAAGATCTTCTATCATTATCATGATTATCTTCTTTTTTAGCACCGTACTTTACACTTCCATCAGCGAAGTCTAGTGCATAGTAATTTATGGTAATTTCAGGAGGTTTCATGGTAAAAGATGATGTTTATGTAAGGTATATAAATATTTAGATTTGATGACTAATCAAACTAAAAATTGGTTTAACAGGTTAGTTATAGCTTTTTTCTCTGAAAGAAATTTACTATATTCTTTGAAGTTGCCAAAAGCTCTTAGAAAGATTATTTTTTCTTCTTGTATGGCATAGACTATGTGGGTTTTGTCAGATAAGGCTCTAAACAGATAGCTATTGCCAATTTTCTCTTCAAATTTGTGCAATCTTGTAAAGTGTTCATGTTGACAGTCAAGAATCAAATCTGTGTTAAAATTTGGCAAATCTTTTTTAAAATGGCTTGAAAGGATTACTTCTTTAATACTTGGTCTTAGAAGTTGAAAATGTTCACTACAGTTGTTACAAATAGGATTTTGATTGCAGTCTTTCATGATTTTTCCTCTTCGATTTTTACAGTATAATAAAAAATATCTGCTGTTTTCCAAGCATCTTTGTTTAAACCTGCTTTTAGACTTAAATGCTGTAAAAATTCAATTTTTTCTGGTAATTGAGACCAGACTTGTGGAAGAAATGTTGCTGAATAAAATCCCTTTTTAAGAACAAGACCCATTTTATGATTTATTTTGTTTAATAGATCTTTTTCATCTTTATATTCTAGTTTTTTAGATGGAGAGAGGATTGAGACTTCTAGTTTTATCTTATCTAATTCACTTTCACTTAGCGGAGTAAATCGTGGATCCCTAAATGCTGCATTAAGGGCGTTTTCTTGAACATCTTTCCATAGCTCTTGTCTTGCTATTAGACTACCAATACACCCTCTGAGATCATTGTTAGATTTATTTGTTAGTGTAACAAAGCAAGCTCGTTTTTCTTTGTACTCTTCTTTTGTTTGTTTATCTAGTTCTAGAGTTTTTCCTTTAAATGATAGTTCAATTGTTTTTCTTGCTATTTGTGTTAGATTCATTTTTTATAACCTGTTTTGTATCCCATGCTGTTTAATACTCTTTTAAGACCTTTAAAATAACTTATTAATTCATCTACATCTTCAAACCAAATATCAGCATAATACTCTTTATCTTTGATAGGTTTATTTTTTGAAAATAAAACTTCTAAATATCCATTTGGCAAGTTTTTATACCCAGTAACTTTATGCCTTCTAACATTTTTACTGCATATACAAAGCAAGGCACCATCATGAAGAATAATTTCTTTATTTTTTAAATCAAATTTACAACAGCCCCTCTTTTGTATCCATTTATTAATTATTTTTTCTTTTTCTTTATAGGATAATTTTCTCTTTTTCATTCAAAAACTCCTGGAATCTTATTGTTACAATACGGGCATTTATCTTTAACTAGTTTGTTGTTAGTGTTGTAGAGAACTCTTTCTACAATCTTGCTTTTGCACATTGGACAGAATGTTGAAGATTCTTCGCTGATGTTTCCAATATACACATAGTTTAGGTATTTTTTACCAATTTGTTCAGCTTTTTTTAAAATTTCAATGGTTGTTGGAGATTTGTTTAGCATATTGTACATTGGAAAGAATCTTGAAATATGCCATGGAATATTTTTATCAATCTTTGCTATAAACTTGGCTATGCTTGTTAGTTCTTTTTCTGAATCATTCTCGCCTGGAACTATGAGTGTTGTTACCTCTGTCCAAATTTTTCTCTTTTTTGCTAGTTTTATTGTATCTAAAACTGGTTTTAATTTAGCTTTACAATTCTTTAGGTAAAAAGCATTGTTGAAGGATTTGAGGTCAATATTCATGGCATCAATATATGGAGTAATGTAGTCTAAACATTCTTTTGTTTGATAGCCATTTGTTACTAAAACATTTTTTAGACCTTGTTTTTTGGCTAAAACTGCAATATCTCTAACAAATTCTATGAATATTGTTGGTTCATTATAGGTGTAGGCTATGCTTTTACATTTACTTTTAATTGCAAGATCGACTATTTTTTGAGAAGTTATTTCTTGTCCCACAATTTCTTTTAGTTGAGAAGTCTGGTAATTTTGACAAAAACCACATTTAAAATTACATCCTATTGTACCTATTGAAAATATTTTAGTGTTTGGAAGAAAATGGTAGAGTGGCTTTTTTTCTATTGGATCAATATTTGCTGAAACTACCTTGCCGTAGACTAGAAGATAAAGTTTTCCTTTTATGTTTTTTCTTACTCCACAGATGCCCACATTGTTTTCTTTGATAAGGCAATTATGGCTGCAAGCTAGACATTTAACATTATTTTTCTCTTTTTTATATAGATCACACTCTTTCATTTTAATATTTAGAGATTAACTTTGACATGACTTCTTTAAAAAAATCGTTTGGTATTGACTTTCCCATTTTTGGTGGACAACCGCAGTTAAAAATTCCAGCTCGTTTATAAGTTTCACAATTTTCCCAAATTTCTTTTAAAGATCTTTTTCTAATATCTCCAAAAATTGTTATATCATCACCAGGACATCTTAAGACTATTCCTCCTAGGGTTATATAAACTCCACAAGCTACCTGATTACAAGGGTAACCTCCAGCATACGCAGAAATTCTTTCATCTTTAATTTGTTTTAATGTTTGGATTCCTTTTTCTATGTTAAATCTGTAAATTTTAACGTATAAATCTATTAATTTATCCTTAGAAGGTGTTATGTTTTGCCAAGCGGCTGTTTCAGCACATCTCCCACTAACCATTGTTGGACACACTATAACATAAATGTTTCTAACTATAGCCCACTTATAAATTTCAAGTATTTCATCATAATTTTCATGCGTTATGGGATTTGCAGCTAAGCATAGCTTTGTTGGATTATATCTGTTAAATCCTGCTTTGACAAGCATTTCTAAAGCCCTGTTTCTTTTTAATGTGTATCCTTTTACTCCGCCAACCATTTTATCTTGTTTTTCAGTATCAAATGAATTAAAACCTAGCAGAATACTTGCATTTACTTTTTTTAACTCTTCAATAAGCTGTTTACTATTATTGATGCCATAATCTGAATTCCAGAATTTAGCAAGATCATCATCACCAATAATATGCCCTTTTGTGAATATCACTGGAATTACATCTATTTCCTTTAAAAACCTAAGAAATTTTATAAATAATTTATCTTCAAATGGCTCTCCGGCGCCCAAAAATTTAACAGACTTTAATCCTAGTTTCTTTGCTTCTTTAATAAACGACACAATTTCATCATAAGTTAAAGCTTTCCCTTTTCCAAAATCAACTTTGTTCTCTCTTCTAAAGCAATGTGGACAGTTTAGGCTACAAACATTGCCAAAATCAATATCTAAGTTTAGTATCTTGCCCTTATTTTCTTCTAATTCTTCTTTGCTAAACCCCCAACCATCTACTTTATTAACAAAATTATTTGGGAATTTTTTATTATAAACAACTGGAATCTCTGGAATAATTTTCATTTTATACTTTTAATATCTTTTTTTAGTTTATAAATTTATTTTTTATCCTTCATTTTTTCGCTGTGAATAACAATTTCCCTTACTTTTAGTTTATACTTTTTTTCTAGAGCTATAACTTGTTGCTTAACTTTCTCATTATATTCTTTAGGATTATTTAACATATCATCAAAATCTTTGATTTTATCTGGAAAGTTCTTTTTTATAAATGGCATCATCCGGTTTAAAACAGATTTTCTTGTGTTTAGCAATTCAACCCAAACATAATCACAGAATTGAAGTTCTTTAAATATTTGTTCTAGATCAGTTATGCCTGGCAAAACTGGAGAGATAAATCCGTATACTTTAATGCCCTGTTTTTTTGCCTCTTTTAGTGCATTTATTCTTTCTATTGGAGAAGAAGCTAGAGGTTCAATTAGTCTTGAGGCTCTTTCATCTAGAGTATTAATTGAAAGCCCAACTTCTGCATTTAAATCTTTTAGTAGATCAAAATCACGCTTAACCAGAGCAGATTTGGTTAGTATTCCCAGAGTAAATTTGTTTTTGTATTTTGATTTTGAGATTATTTCTAATATCTTCCTAGTTAGCTTTAATTTTCCTTCTAGAGGCATGTAGCAATCACAAACACTGCTCATGAATATGTAGCCAGGCTTATTTTTTTCAAGTTCTTTTTCTAGAAGTTCGGGGCAGTTAACCTTTGCATAGACAAAGTCTCCCCAAAGAGGTTTGATGTTTTGAAATCTTCTTATAAAATCTGCATAGCAATATTTGCATCCGTGTTGACATCCGGTGTAGGGATTTATGGTATATTCTGTAAGTTTGCTCTTATTTAGGCAGGATTTAACCTTTATTTCTTTAACTTCCATGTTTATGGCCATGGAAAAATTAATAACCTGGATTATATTAAATTATCTATGAATAAAGGCTGGTATCCAGAGAACAAAGATGAATTGAATAATATACTTGAGGGTTTTTTAAGCCAAGATAATAAGATTAATGCTAAGGAGATTCATGGCATAATTGTTCCACATGCTGGTTATGCTTATTCTGGTAAGATAGCTGGAAAAGCTTTTTCTCTTTTGAAAAAGCAAACTAAACATAAAAGGGCAATTGTGTTTGGACCTTCACATTATACTGGATTTTATGGAGTTGCTACACTTGGATCAATTAAAACTCCGCTTGGTGAAATAAAAATAAGCAAAAATAATATGCAACCATTAGATTATGAACATTCTATTGAAAATCAGATACCTTTTTTGCAGAAATTAGGATTTAAGGAAGTTCTTCCGGTTATTGTTGGACAAATTTCTGAGCGAGATGCTGAAGGCTTTGCTCAAGAATTTTTAAAGTACAAGGATGTTGTTTTTATTTTTTCTACGGATTTAAGTCATTTTCAGCCATATAATCATGCAGTTAAAAAAGATAAAGAAACAATAAGAATAATTGAAGATTTAGATTTTGAAAAGATAAATAATCTTGATGCTTGCGGTATTCACCCTCTTATGATTTTAATGAATATGTGCAAGATTAATAACTGGAAACCTAAGCTAATTGAATACAAAAATTCTGGAGATGTTACTGGTGATAAAAGTAGCAGAGTTGTTGGATATGGGGCTTTTTGGTTTTAAGAAAGAGCCTCTTCTAAACGAGATGTTAACTCTTTAGTTCTTTGTTTTAATCTTTGTACATATGGGAAACCTTTGTTACTTTCTGGCCATCTAGAATAATGAAGTAAATTCCAAACTGAAATATTACATTTTCTCCTACCAGCCTCTACACTCAGGACTTGTCTTTCAGGTCTGTTTTTATCAGGTCCTAGATATATCAAATGTCCAAATGCATCATCAAAGCCCGTTAAGATTGCTTCGCTTGGCAATTTAAATCTAGCTACTAACCCATAGTCTTTTTTTTCACCAAGCGAGCCATCTGCTTCAACAAAACTTGGTATATTTGATCTATCACTAGCATATTGGTCAGGAACATGTAGTACAGTTTGCCAGTATTTTTGTTCTGATTGTTGAATTGTTTCAACTTGCTGTTCAACCTGCTTTCTTAATTTCTCAAGAAGCTTTCTACTTGGAACAAACTTTTTAAAAAAAGTAAAATGAACCATATCCCAAACAGATTCGAGAGCTCTTTGTAGAGAATCACTATCAGCTGAATATTCTTTTCCCCCCGGACCAAAGGGTAACTCAGAATTTAGATATCTCTGAGCATGATCAGCTATAATAAAAGTATCCTTTAGTTGGTGGGGCGTTACAGCGTTTATTTCTTTTAAAAAATTAAAAGCTTTATCAAATTCACGCTTACCAACCTCAAGATGATGTCTTAACCATTTTGGTTCCACATACTCTGCTGGAGGACTATATAAAATTGTTTTTACTAAATCTGCATCCGGTCTGGCCTCAATTGCTTCATGAAGTGCAGTTACTCTTGGGCCTATAGGTTTTGTCTTGGGAAGTGGTTTTTTTGACATGTAAGTTTATTGTTAAGGAGATTTAAAAATATTTATATAGCAATTGTATACATATATTAAATAACTTCTGTTTGAAATCATACCATATGAATTATTGCTCTGCAAAATTCTAAGTTTACAGTTGTTTAAGCAGATTATAAGCTAGATTAATTATAACTTATTGAAGTCCCGCAAAAGGATTGAGCTATTGTTCTTGAATTTTCAGATTTAATATTAGAAAAATGGTTAATGGGCAACTATACTGAAAATTCCTTTTTGAAGCAAATATATAGCTATGATTATGTAGATGAATTTTGGAAGAACTGTTGCAGCTGAAGCAAAGATAAAGGCTGCGCAGATAACATCAATGACACTTGCCAGGTCTTTTGATGCGAGGAATATTGCTCCCTTAATTAAAAGATAAATTCCTACAACTATCATAACTTCTTTTGGTAGAAAGTTGAACATTCCAGCTATCCAGACTATTATTGCAGAGAATATGTCCAAGGCTCCTAAAATTTTTGCAACTACCATATATTATGAAAGAGATAGGCTTTTAAATTGTTTTTGTTTGTTATTTTTAGGAGTTTTAATAAAATAAAAATGAGGGTATCTGCTTTAGCTTCTGGTTCATCGGGAAATTGTTTCTATGTTGAAAGTCATGACAAGGCTGTTCTAGTTGATGCTGGAATAAGTGCTAAACAGATTGTTGAAAGGATTAAAAGTGTTGGAGGAGAACCTTCAAGAGTTAAGGGAATTTTTGTTACGCATGAACATAGCGATCACATTAGAGGCACAGATGTTTTTGCTAGGGCGTTTAATGTTCCTATATTTGCTACTAAAGACACTGCTAGAAGCGGTTTTTTATGTAGTGATAGTGATTTGATCCATACTATAAAAAACAATGAAACAGTTAAAATTGGTAAAATGGAGATACAAGCTTTTTCAAAGTCTCATAAATGTGCTGATCCAGTCTCATATAATATTTATAACGATAAAAAACTTTCAATTATAACTGATGTAGGTTATGCATGTAAAAATGTAATTGAAAATGTTTCTGATTCTGATTTTTTGTTTATGGAATCGAATTATGATGAAAGAATGCTTGCTAGTGGGCCTTACCCTATTTTTTTAAAGAATTGGATAAAAAGTCCACAGGGACATCTTTCAAACGTGCAATCTGCTTGCTGTGTTTTGGAACATGCTTCTCCCAAACTCAAGAATTTAGTTTTATCACACATAAGCTTGAATAATAACACCCCTGAAACTGCTTTTAAAACATTTGTAGATTTACTAAAGGAAAGAAGGAATCTGAAACCAGAAATTTCGGTTTCTGACAGAAGCGTACCTACGGAGATGTTTAGGATTTAAGAGTTTTAGTAAGATTTATTGAAATAAACTTGATGCATAATGAATCATTGGTAAGTAAAATGGTCCATAAAAAGAGAGTCTTGTTAAACCTGCAACAGCTAAAGAAAAAGTTGCATTCATCGGAGTGTTATCTTTTACAAGTCCTGTTTGTTTGATTATTGGATTAAGCCCATATGCAAGAACTGCTTCTCCTAGAACCGGTATTGGACAGAGCATTCCTGCAGCTAGCGCTGCTAACTGTTTTGTTTCAAGACCATTATTACTTTGCCTTTTCATGCTTCTGATGATAGGTATCTGCTTTTAAATGTTTCTAATTGGTAATTTGTTAGTCATTTTTAGCAAGATTTATAATGTAAATAAATAATATAATACTATGTTAAACAAAAAAGTTATAGAAATTGCGAAGCCGGGAAATACGCCCCTGGTTAATGTTGATGGACTATTTGGTGTGAGAAATCTATATATGAAAGATGAAACAAAAAATCCAAACCATACATTCAAAGATAGGTTAGCTTATGAAATGGTAAGACCTATTTTAGATGAAATTAATAAATGCATTAAACCAAAAAAACATACCTTTTCTTCAATTTCTTATGGTAATACTGCCTACAGCATGGGCTTTTATTGTGATCAGATAAATAAAATTTGTGGAGAAGAAATATTAAAAGCCCTAGTATTCTTTCCACCAAAACTAATAGGAAAAACTTATGGTCCAAATACTGAAGGTAAAATGGTTTCTTGTAAAAATGCAATGGAAAAACTATCTAAAACCTGTGAACTTATAGAACTAGATCTTAGTAAAAAAGTTTATACTGAAGAAGATCTAAAGAAGATTGCAAAAGATAAAGGAGAGATTATTGGAGGATATACAGATATTACAGAGGGATTAGATAGACCGGCATATAGGAAGATAGCTGAAGAAGCTTTTGAAAATCAACTTAAAGAGGTGCCAGATTATGTAATTGTTCCGTTTGGAGCAGGAATATTATGTAATGAAGTTATAGATTATATAAAAGATAAAAATCTAAAAACTAAAGTTATTCCTGTTAGCTCTGGAGATCCAAAGACCATTGCTGTAATGTTATATGGAATTATTTGGGTTGATACTGAGTCTCTTTTAAAGAATGGAAAGGGGTTTACTAAACATAGAGCAATTGATAAAACCGGAAGAAAAAGAGAAAAATATTTAGTTTATCATGTAAGCGATGATGAAATATTAGACACCATGAAAATTCTTAATAAGAATAATATTACTGCTGAAGCAAGTGGATCAGTTGGTTTTGCTATTTTACACAGATTAAATGAAATAGATCCTAAGTTTGATAAAAATAAACATTCTGTGTTGGTTATTAACACAGGTAATGGACTTTTAAACTATTGAACTGATAGTTTACTTCTTATCTTTTTTATCATTCCACTTAACAGTTGTTCCAATTGAATAAAGAATTCTAAAGATGAATTCTGCTGCAAAGATAAACGCTACAAATACTAGGACATTTGCAAACATTGAAGGAATTTGGAAAAATCTTGTGAATACCATTGGAACATTGAATATTTCTGGATCAAGAATCATTCCAGGCAAGACTATGAAAGGTATTAGGTTTGCAAACTGATCTGAAACTCCCTCACTAATATAACCAATTATTCTTGCCGCAACAACTAGAGAAGCAGCCAATAGAAAGATTGTTTCTAATGGTAGAGTTTTTAACATTAACCAAATAAGTATTGAAAAAACACAGAACCAAACAGCTACTATTAGAGGTACTAAAATCATATATTCAAAAAAGTAGTATATTCCATTTATTACAGCATGCCAGAATTTTGATTCTGCTTTATTGAACTGTCTAAAATTAAAATCAAACACATTTCTTTTTGCAATTATTTTGTAGAGAAAAAAGCTAAATATTGCATAAATAACAATCAGGGCTGTAAAAAGAGCTAATTTTATTAAGATGTTATAAAATGGATTAATCGAACTAGAAAAAGCTTCATAGCCAGAAATAAATCTTTCCACCTCTATTACCATTTAATTAACTAGTTTTTAGAGTTTTTAACTGTTATGTTTTTATTTAATCAAACTAGCTTTGATGATTTTAACTTCTTGCAGAGGTCGGTCATTTTGATCTGTTTTAACTTTAGCTATTTTATCTACAATATCCATTCCTTCAATAACATTACCAAAAACTGGATGTTTTGTATCTAGATGATTGTTATTAACAAGATTTATGAAAAACTGGCTGCTTCCAGTATTTGGACCGGCATTTGCCATGGCAATTGTGCCCCTATTGTTTTGATTAAGACCTTTAAATTCATCTTTTATATAGGGTATGTTTGGATCACCATAACCTGTCCCGGTTGGATCTCCACCCTGAATCATAAATCCGTCAATTACTCTATGAAATATTACTCCGTTGTAAGTTCCTTTTTCAACAAGACTTTTAAAATTTCCAGTTGTTATAGGCATGTCATCACTTAGTTGAATTGTGATGTTTCCCATGTTTGTTTCTAAAAGGACTTTGTTTGGCATGTTGTTTGTTGAGTTAGTTTTAAAATACATAAATACTGCAATTATGACAAGTATAATAATTATCACAAGTATAATCACTTTATTTATCTTTGTCATAATTTTATTATAGAATCATTATTTAAAAAGGTTATTAAAGATATGACTTTTCTAGAGATGTATGTCCAGGTGACATATGTCACCAAGCACCGAAAATTAGTTTTCTGATGATTTCCTGCAAATCTAATGAAAAAAGAAGAGATTAGAAAGGAATTTTTTAAGCTAAGAATACAAAGGCATTCTTA